>JAAYDD010000018.1 GCA_012729435.1 Desulfobulbus sp. | reverse complement strand
GAGCGCGCTGGCTCTCCAACGCCGCATCGAAAAACATCATTGTATCCAGTTCACAAATGTTCTGGTTCATGGTTACTCATCCTCCTTTTTCAATTCCTGGGGTTTGGTGGTCATTATACGGTAGAGTTCGGTGTCCTTCGGGAAGTGGTCTACAAAAGGCAGAATCGTGGAGCCGTAGAACAGAAGGCCCTCGCCCTCGCTGGAGTGGGTCACATAGGACAGCTGATGGGGAGAAATGCCCAGCTGCTTGGCAAGAATCTGCCGGTCTCCGCCTGCCTGATTGAGCATATACACAAAATCGCTGTTCTCGAAAATATTTTCCACTTCACGGGAAGAAAGCAGGTCCTTGACATTTTGGGTGATCTGATTGTTCTTAACAGGTGGCTTTTTATCCACCTCTCTGGAGCTTTCGCTCATTTTCATCGGCGTGCCTGTTCACGCCCAGCATAGCATACCTTTTTGCCACGGTTTTTCCGTATCGGCAGGCAATGCGGACTCGTGGAGCTGTTATATTCTGCATCACGCAGGTTCAAGCTCTATGCGTTGCGTGTGACTGCCATTTTACGGACAGCCTTCCACTCGGATTAGGGCGCTGCTCCCTTCCCGATTTCTTCCGCATTGATAATACTGACCTACTTGCCGATTTCAGTCAGTACGGCGTGGTCTGATTCTCTAAGCGCATAAACAAGAAACAGACCTGTTCACCTGTGGGGATGCCGCCCCACTTTCTAAAACGCTTCCAGATTTCGACTGTATAGGCCGCCGTCTGCTCCTCTTTCAAGAGAAGGTGCATCTCATCAATGTAATATCGGGTGGACTTATGCGCCGCCCGGTTGATGGTAACACGGTTCCATACCTGATCCTGCACCACCAGCATCCCGATTTTTTTGAGCTGCTTGCCCAACTCCTTGATGTCATAGCAGACAATGCGGTTCTGGATATTCACATTGGTACGGTGGTTGAACACATTCAGAGAGCCGGTCACATAGATTTCCAGCGCCGTAGCGATGTACTGCGCCTCTTTTTCTTCCTGTGTCCGCAGCAGATCATAAAGGTCCTCCAGCACCGGCATATTCTCCGGGCGCGGGTCATTGAGATAATTCTGATAGACCATCCGCACACAACGGTCAATGATGGTTTTCTGCACCGGCTGTAAGCCCTCCTTGCCGCCCACAATCAGCTCGCACAGCGACAAAATGAAGTCAGACTTCAAAGACAGCGGGCTTTCGTCATCTGAATAATCCAGATTCAAGTCCATCGGGTTGATGTAGTCACCGGATGTGGGTGAAATCTTGATAACTTGCCCATGCAGACGCTCCACCAGCGGAGCATACTCTGCCTCCGGGTCGCAGATGATGATGTCATCATTGGTGAGCAGAAAACAGTTAGCGATCTCGCGCTTGGCGCTGAAGGACTTACCGGAACCGGGTGTACCAAGGATCAGTCCGTTGGGGTTCTTCAGCAGCTTGCGGTCCACCATAATGAGATTGTTGGACAGGGCATTGATGCCGTAGTACAGCGCCTCTTTGCCATTCTGGAAAAGTTCCTGAGTAGTAAACGGCACAAAAATAGCCGTGGAGCTGGTAGTCAACCCCCGCTGGATCTCGATTTGGTTCAGGCCCAGGGGCAGAGAGGACATCAGCCCCTCCTCCTGCTGGAAGTCCAGCCGGGTCAGCTGGCAGTTATATTTCTGCGCGATGGAGCTGGCCTGAAAGATGTTGTTGCCCAGCTGACGGGGATTGTCCGCCGTATTCAACACCAGAAAGGTCACAAGGAACATTCGCTCGTTGCGGCTCTGCAAATCCTGCAAAAGCTTCTTGGCCTCGGCTCCGTAGGTAGCCAGGTCGCTGGGAATGATGTCCATATCGTATCCTGCGCGGACGGCTTTTTTCTGCTCCTCGATCTTGCTCCGATCCAAATCTGTGATTTTTCTCTTGACAGTCTTAATGGCCTTGACCTGATCCACCGACTGGATGTGCAGGTTCACGATCAAGCTGGATTCCATATCCAAAAAGTCTGCCAGCATCCGGTCATTCAGCTCCGGGGCGAGAATCTGCAAAAAAGAAACTGTCCCGTATTTCTTACCCATACGGAACTGCTTGCCGGTGCGGAACTCAAATGAAGTAGGAGCGATAAAGTCCTTGGTGGAAAGGCCGGAAGGAGCCAGCCAGTCCCATGAGAAGCAAAAAGGCACCTGTTCATCCATGTGGAAGATACCATGCAGCTGGGCCAGCCGCGCCATACCGTTTAACACCTCGGCAGAAACGCCCAACCGCTTGAAGTTGTTGAGGATGTCAGTCTCAATGCGCTCCAGCCGGGGCTTTGCCGACCTGATGTTGTCGGCGTCAATGCCGAAGGTCAGATACTTGGTCTTGATAAGACCGTTGTTTCCTTTCGCCAGCTGGTTTTGCAGCATCTGCGTGTACTCAGCCCGGATGCTGTCAAAATCGTCCTCTTGAGGTGGAATAGAAATGGCGCTGGCAAAGGTCTCTTTGGATGCCGCCAGATTGAGGAAGGACAGCTGAAAAGAGATGGAGCTGTCGAAATGGTTGAGGAAGTCACACCAGCCATCAAAGATCGCGGATTTGTCTTCGTTCTGAGAAAGCTGATAATTGATGTCCTGAAACTGGATGGTCTTGGTATAGTGGCACTCTGAAACGCGGCAAATGCCGTCCGGCCACATCCGTTCATAAGGGATGCTGTCCTGAGCCGATTTTTCCTTCCGGTCCGTGCGGTTGGCACGGGCGATGGCGGCCTCGATCTGCTTCTTCTCAGCACGGGACAGCTTTCTTCTTGCTTTCACCGGCGGCGTCTGTTTGCCATCCTTATCTGCCTGCCGGTTTTTCTTTGCTGTGAACAATGTCATACACCTCCTTGTCGAGCTTTTCCTGCCGTTCCAACACGGCATAGAAGTTGTTGGTCTTATACGGGCGCTGTTTTGGCCGGATCACGGCAACCTTAATGATGTTGCTGATGATCTTTTCCAGGGGCTGACCGTGCTTCTCATACATGGCCAGCATGAAGAAGGGCAGCATGACCAGCATCATGCACATGGCCGCCACACTGCTTCCCGCAGGCTCCCGGAGCAAAAAGAAAAGTGGTACGCCGATAAGCGCTCCGCTGCCAAAGCAGACCAGCTGCCTCTTGGTTAAGTTGAACATGACCTTGGTTTTTACTTTCGTCAGGTCTTTGGGTACGGGTACATAAGCCAATGGAATTGCCTCCTTCCATGTCAGTGGGCATTAAACACAGCTTTTGCGAGGCTGCCGGTCTTAAAGAGCGTGAAGCACAAAAGAACTGTATAGCCCACGCAGCTCCAGATTGCCATAATGATGTCGGATTCCGTGGCGATATTCTGCACCAACACCGCGTAGATTGCCACGCAGACGATAATGAGAAACGCCTGAAAGCCCAGGGCAAACAGGGAGCGCAGATAATTCTGACCCATGCCGCCCCATTCTTTGCCCATCATGGTAGCCATCGGAATAGGTGCTACGGAGGTCACGAGATATATTTCCAGCATACGGCCATAAATGACAATGAAAATACAGATATACAGCGCCCACATGGTAATGCCGATAAAAAGCGATTGGAACCACAGACCAAACAAAGGTCCCAGTTCCATCTCCATCAGGCGCGGCTCCAAATCGCCCATCACAGAGGAGATGTCGATGGATGCGTCTGCGCCGATGACGCCGGATGCCTGCGCAACCACGCTTTGCGCCATATCAAATACGCCCATCACAATGGACCAGGTGTTGGTAACGATGAGAATGGCGGCGGCACTTTTGAACATCCATTTGAAGATCATCCATGTGTCTACATCGTGCAGGTTGTTTTTGTCTGTAATCATCTGAATCAATTCAATGGTCATGACCGCAGCCAGAATCACACCTGCAATCGGCACGATAATGGAATTGGACAGATTTTGGATCATGCCGAAAATACTGCCGTTCCAGCCCTGCGGGGTTTGCCCCACCTGCACGGATATATCCGCGACCTGTTGGTTTACGCTGTCGAACATCCCCGACAAGTTGCTCATGATGCCGCCCACCAGCATTTCCTTCAGCCATGTGGTGATTGCCTCAAGTAAGAAATCCATACGGTGTTACCTCCTTTCAGCCGCCCCCGCATGACTGCGGGGACGGCAAGGATTTCATGTGGGGACGATTAGACGGTAAACAAGCTGGAGAGCAGCGGAACGAGAACCATGCCGACTACGGCCACACCAGCGCCCGCCATGAGCTGCTTCATTCCCTGGCTTTTAGCTCCGGGATTGTCATTGCCGTAGCCCTCCAAGAGGTTGATGACACCCCAAATGCCGAGACCGGCACCGAGTGCGATTACGAGGGTCTGAAGAACGGTGATTGCCTGAGTAAAAAATGCCATAAATAATTATTAGCCGGAATCATTTGAAAAGTTGATTAGTCATGTTTCATAGGCATACAAAAGCCGGAACAATCTGCCGCCCGGTTTCCGGGGGCCTGATTCCGGCTATCCTCCTTTTTCATTATTTTTTTGTGATTGTCCGCCTTGTACGCCAATGGCCTCCAAAGAGGCAGTTGGGGCAAATAGATAAGATCACTCCTTTCACAGCGGAACATTATTCATCGCCCGTAGCGTCTACCTCGTAAACATCGTAGACCTCGCTGGACTTGGGTTTCAGCCGGGCGGACAGAAACGCTTCAATGTCGAAAGCGTTCTTCGGGTTCGCGTCGGCAGTGTACTTAAAATTGGGATGCTTGGTGATGTCGTACTTATCCGAAAGGAAAGGCCGCACACCGCGCAGCTGGAGGATGCACTTGCCGCCATCCATGACGGCAAGCTCGTCCTGGCTCATCAACTCTTTCCCCAATTTCTGATAATTAAGAGAGTGGGAGGTCTCCCGCCCACGGCTCTCGCCGGTGTTGTAGGTGTCGATAGTTTCTTTCCCAAGCACGGCAGCCAATTCCTTTAAGGTAGTCGGCTCCTTGCCGCCCAAGAAGATGGATGTGTCCATATTACCAATGATGGTATCGGCGTTGTCCTTGTAGATGGCTTTCAGCTGGGATTGTGCCTGCAACACCAGACAGGCGGAGATCTCTCGGCTTCGGATGGTGGCCACCAGCTTCTCCAGCTTGGGAATCTGGCCGATATTGGCACACTCGTCGATGAGGCAGCGCACATGGATGGGCAGCCGCCCACCGTACACATCATCAGCCTTTTCACACAAGAGGTTGAAAAGCTGGGTATAACACATGGAAATCAGAAAGTTAAAGCTGTCATCCGTATCACTCATAATGAGAAACAGCGCTGTTTTCCGGTCTCCCAGGGTATCTAACTCCAACTCATCATAGGAAGTGACCTCCCGCAGCTCCGCGATGTCAAACACCGCAAGACGCGCACCACAGGAAATCAGAATACTCTTGGCAGTCTTACCAGCAGCCAGCTTATATTTTTTGTACTGGCGCACGGCGAAGTGGTTGGGGTTCTCTGCCTCCAGGGCGTCAAACATCAGGTCAACAGGATTTTTGAACTCCTCGTCATCCTCTCGAACCTCCATCGCGTTAATGAACTCAATGAGAGTGGAGAAATTCTGTTCCTCCACCGGAGCTTCATAATGGATATACCCAATAAGGGCGCAATACAGTAGCGTCTCCGCCTTGACCCAAAAATCGTCCCCGGCCTTGCCCTCTCCCTTCGTATTCGCAATTAAGGTCGTTACCAGCTTCAAGATGTCCTTTTCACTGTGAATGTACGAAAAAGGATTGTAGTGCATCGACTTTTTGAAGTTGATGGT
>JAAYDD010000233.1 GCA_012729435.1 Desulfobulbus sp. | reverse complement strand
GGCGGTTTGACCAACTACTGGTACCTGTATAACGAAAAAGAAGCGTCGTACGATCTGATCAGCCGCCTGACCGGGGCCCGGCTTACCAGCTCCTTTACCCGGATTGGCGGTATGTATCGTGATTTTTATGATGGCTGGGAAGATGATATGGAATTTCATCTGCAGGCCATCGCAAAGGGCGTTAACGATTCGCTGAAGCTGGTGCAGAAAAACAGAATCGTTCATGAGCGAACTCAGAACGTCTGTGTTCTGTCCCCCGAGACAGCACTCTCTTATGGTTTTACCGGACCGTGTGTACGTGCCAGCGGGGTACCTTTTGATTTGAGAAAGGACAATCCGTACTACTATTACGATACTTTTGATTTCACCATTCCTCTTGGTTCCACAGGTGATATTTATGATCGCATGATGGTGCGCTATGAGGAAATTTTCCAGAGTATCAGCATAATCCGTCAGGCAATGAAGCGTATGCCGGGAGGGCCGGTCAATATAAAGAATAATCGTGTAACGCTTCCGCCCAAATCCGAAGTCTACAATAACATCGAGGGGCTGGCCAGCCACTTCAAACTCGTTTTTGAAGGCGTCCAGGTGCCGGCCGGGGAGTGGTACGATTCTTTTGAGGCTGCAAACGGGGAACTTGGCTTCCATTTCGTTTCCGACGGCTCCGGGCAACCGTACAAGTGTAAGGTCCGACCACCATGTTTTTATATTATGGGTGCTTTCCACGAAATGGTTGAAGGACATATGATTGCCGACGCTGTGATCAACCTCGGCAGTATCAATATAATTGGCGGAGAGTTGGACAGATGAGCGACCGATCACAACTGATAGAAACAGGGCAGCCGTTTATCTTCGATGAGCAGCGTGATGCAGAGTTTGAACGGCTGATTAAGCGTTACCCCTCTCGGGAGTCAATGATTTTACCGGCTCTGTGGCTTGTCCAGGAGCAGGAAGGGTGGATCAGTGCTGAGGCTATAGCTTACGTGGCCGATCGAATCGGGACTTTTGCCAGCAAGGTGTATGAGGTTGCAACCTTTTACACCATGTATCATCTCCAGCCGAAGGGGAAATATCACATATGTGTCTGTCGGACACTTTCCTGTTATCTGTTGGGCAAGCAGGAGATTGTCGACTATATCACTGAAGATCTGGGCGTAAAGCCCGGCGAAGTGAGAGCGGACGGCCTTTACAGCCTTGAAGAAGTTGAATGTCTGGGTCATTGCGGCTCTGCACCCGTTGTCCAGATAAATGGTGAGTTCTACGAGAACATGACAGTAGAAAAACTCAAAGAACTCTTGGCCACGCTGCAATAAGGAGAGCCACACTATGCAAGTAAAGGTACTTAGTGCCAGGTTTGATATACCAGATGCCAACACTATTGAGGTTGCCAAGAAACACGGAGCCTATGCCACGCTTGATAAAATTTTTGCCATGCAGCCTGAGGAGGTTACCGAGGTTGTCAAGGCAAGCGGTTTACGGGGCCGCGGCGGAGCAGGGTTTCCAACAGGGCTGAAATGGACCTTTTTGCCAAAAGGTCTCGACAAACCAGTCTATCTTGCAGTCAACTCTGACGATTCTGAACCGGCTACTTTCAAAGACCGGTATATTCTTGTCCGTGATCCTCATCTGCTCATAGAAGGGATCATCATCTGCTGTTATGCCATTCGAAGCAACGCAGCCTATATCTACATTCGCGGCGAGTATACAAGTCAGGTGAAGGTACTGCAGGCTGCCATTGATGAGGCGTATGCAGCAGGTTATCTCGGCGAATCAGTAGCCGGTCATGATTTCAAGCTCGATGTCACCGTGCACAGAGGCGCAGGAGCGTATATCTGTGGCGAGGAAACAGCACTGCTCGAGTCCATTGAAGGGAAGAAAGGGCAGCCTCGCAGCAAGCCGCCTTTTCCGGCGGTTGAAGGTCTGTACGGGTGTCCGACCATTATCAACAACGTTCAGAGTATTGCGTCATTGCCTTTTATTCTGGCGAATGGAGCGGACGCCTACAAGGCGTATGGAACAGAGAAAAGTCCGGGAACCCACCTGTTTGGTATATCCGGCCTCGTCAAAAAGCCCGGAATGTATGAGCTTCCGTTGGGATTGCCGCTTCTGGAGGTGATCGAAAAAGTTGCCGGAGGACTGCGGGAAGGCCGTTCTCTGAAAGGGATTATCCCAGGGGGCAGTTCAACTCCGGTTCTGACTGCTGAAGATGCCAAGACTGTAACATTGGATTATGAATCCATGGCGGCACACGGCACAATGTTTGGATCAGGCGGCATTGTTGTCCTCGATGATACTGTCGACGTTGTCAAGCTCGTTGAGAACCTCATTCATTTCTATCATCATGAGTCATGCGGGCAGTGCACACCTTGCCGTGAAGGATTAGGGTGGATGCTGAAAATAGTACAGAAAATTCTGAACTACGAAGGTACAACAGCGGACATAGATCTGCTGCTAGAACTGTGCGATAACATCGAAATGAAAACCGTTTGCGTACTTTCGGCAGCTTGTACCATGTCGACACGCAGTTATCTGAACAAATTCCGGAGTGAATTCGAAGCCTATGTAGCTCAAAGTGCTTCGAAACACGCCACGATGTAACGAGGATAGAGTTACCATGGCTGAAAAGGTAAAACTGTTTGTTAACGGTCAAGAAGTTGAAGTGGAGTCAGGGAAGAACCTGATTGATGCAATAGGTGCCATCGGCATTGAAATTCCTCATCTCTGCTATCATCCTGCATTAGGAGCAGATGGTAACTGTCGACTCTGCCTGGTTGGTATTGAGGACGGCCGGCCGCCTTTGGTACCTGCCTGTAAAACCCGGGTTGCCGAAGGTATGAAAGTTCAGCTGGATACCGAGAAGATCAGGAAGATCCAGCAGGACATCATGGAGTTTGAGCTCATCAATCATCCCATAGACTGCCCGGTTTGTGATCAGGCAGGAGAATGCAAGTTACAAGACTTTTATATGCGCTATGACGCCCAGCCCAGTCGGATGACCGTTAAGCAGGTGCTTAAGGCAAAGAAGCTCGATTTTGGTTGCGGTGTTATTCATGACCAGGAACGATGTGTCCTGTGTGCCCGTTGCGTACGGTTCACCCGTTTGATTACTAAAACCGGTGAACTTGGCATCGTGAACCGTACAGATGCCGCCCGTGTGGAGATCTTCCCCGGTCGTCCGCTCAACAACCGGTATGCCTTAAATGTTGTCGATCTCTGTCCGGTTGGAGCGATGACCAGCAAGG
>JAAYDD010000232.1 GCA_012729435.1 Desulfobulbus sp. | reverse complement strand
CTGGGACCGAACGGAGCCGGCAAGACCACACTGCTCAAATGCATGAATGCCATGCGGAGGCCGGTCTCCGGCACCGTGTCCATGGAAGGAAAAGATGTTCTCACTCTGCCGCCGGCCCGTATTGCCCGTGACATCGGATATGTTTCCCAGAAGAGCGAGGCTTCACGATTAACAGTGTTCGATGCTGTTCTCATGGGTCGTTCACCGCATATCCGCTGGCGGATGCACCAGGATGATCTTGATAAAACCTCGGGCGTTCTTCATTCTCTTGGACTGACACACCTGTGTATGCGGTATATGGACACCCTGAGCGGCGGTGAAGTACAGAAGGTCTGCATTGCCCGTGCCCTGGTGCAGGAACCCTCGCTTCTGCTGCTTGATGAACCAACCAGTGCCCTTGATCTGAAGAACCAGGTTGAAATCATGGAGCTGATCCGTCGACTGGTCAGCGAACACAGCCTTACAGCGGTTATGACCATGCATGACGTTAACATGGCGCTGCGTTATGCACATCGGACTGTTTTTCTGAAAAAAGGCGGTGTACACGCCATAACCACACCGGCCATGGTCACAGCCGAAGTGATCGAAGAGGTCTACGGTCTGCCGGTGCATATTCATCACATTGACGGGCAGCCTGTGGTGCTGCCGCAAACATGAAGGAGTCGCTTATGAGCTGTCAGATTTCCGAGGAGCGTATCAACGCCACAATCGCCTTTCACGGCCATTCCTGTCCAGGGCTGTCCATCGGTATCCGGGCGGCGGAACTGGCTTTGCAGAAACTTGGCAATCCATCGGCCAGTGAGATTGTGGCCGTGGTGGAAACCGATATGTGCGGTGTTGATGCCATTCAGTTTCTGACCGGAGCAACCATGGGCAAGGGGAATCTCATCCATCGGGATTACGGCAAGATGGCTTTCTCGTTCTTCCATCGGGGGACCGGCAACGGGTTCCGGGCTGTACTCAATCCAAAGGCCCGTCACGAAATGGATGAAGAGATGGCGGAGTTAACGAAAAAAAGCACTTCCGGCGCAGCGACTGATGCTGAAGCAAAACGCCTGGTCGAGTTGCGGTCTGCAGCACAAAACAGGTTTATGACCCTGCCATTGACGGAAATGTTTGTGGTGACAGAGCTGAGACAGGGCGCACCACGGCCGGCCCGGATTCTTGAGAGTCTTACCTGCGAGCATTGCGGGGAAAAGACCATGGAGTCCCGTACCCGTCGTTTTGCCGGACAGACCTTCTGCATCCCCTGTTTTGGAAAGGTCGAACAGAAGGTCTGATGGATCTTGCAGCGTATTTCAAACAACCCTTTCTTTTGTCTGGAGAACGACACTTCCGGCATGTCATGGTTGTGCAGGCAGCACTCCGATGGCGTTTTGTCCTGCCGGGTCCGGCTTCATACGAGAAGATGATCGGGCATGTACGAAAGAAGATGAGGGGTCCATTCTAAAAAGAGAACAAAAACCTGTCAGAAAGAGCATCAGGAAGGAGAGAGAGCAATGCGTCTGGTTATATCTGTTTCTGTTGTAATCTCCATGGTGACGTGCAGTGCATGGGCTCAGAACGGGGACACCGGTGTCACGACCATGGATGAGATGGTTGTGGTCGGTGAGAAGATCGTCACACCAACAAAACAGGCCAATGAGCAGGTTTATACCGGCACTGAGATAACAGGCAGCGGTATGGAGCTGCCGGGCGTGAAGGCTGATGTCAGTGTCTACGAGGCCATGGATCTGCTGCCCGGGGTACAGGTTGAAAGTGTTGACCCCTTCGGCCTGGCTGCAGAGCAGAAAAATACCAGAGTTCGCGGGGTACGCGGCTATCTGGGATCAATGACTGTGGAAGGCATACCCAGCTGGGGCGGTAATCCCATGGGCCCGCGTGAGTACATTTACGATATGAAAAATTTTGAAAGCATAGCCGTGTATAAGGGAGCCATCCCGGCAGCGCTTGGGACAGGTGTCGGAGCGCGCGGCGGTGCAGTGGAACTGCGTCCGAAGTGGCCGGATGCAGAAAAAAGAGGCATTGATATTGACACAAACCTGGGCTCCAACAGGTACTCACGGATTTTTTCACGCATCGATACAGGCCGGATCGGAGAGGCGGGTACCGCACTCAGTCTGTCTGCCTCGTACACCGATGCTGACAAATGGAAGGGGCCTGGTGATCTGGGACCGCGATTCAACACCAATTTCATGGTGTCCCAGCCCTACCACGGTGACGATGTCATCCGGCTCTGGGTCAATCATAACGAAGTTGAACAGCATCTGTACAAGACGCTGACCTTTGCGGAAACAAGGAGTCTTCGAGACAACTACAGCTCTGACTTTAATGACCGGTTAACAGGTGTCCGGGCAACGGACATCAACTACTATGACAACAACAGGGCAAAGCACGACAATACCGATCTGCTGGCGGTTATTCCCTTTACCTTCAACGATGTGTTCAAGGCCGCGATCAAACCCTACTACTCAAAGGAAGATGCGGATATTTTTCAGGGAGTGGCATCACAGGGCGGGATGGTGCAGAAGCGTATTCGTGATATCGAACGCTACGGCGTCCTGTCCCAGGTTGATATGAACTTTGCCCCGGTTCGTCTCTCGGTTGGCCACCTGTTTGAATCGTCTGATATGGTTATCAACACGGAGATGTACAATCCGATCACCGGAGCGTTTGGCGGTTACGGAATCCGCACTGAAAACGACGATAGTGGATACCTGAACAGCCCTTTTGTCAGCCTGGCCGGAAGCGTCGGTGCCATGGACTGGCAGGCCGGTCTCAAATATTTCCGTTATCGTGAACCGGCCAGTCAGGGGTATCGATCCGTGG
>JAAYDD010000231.1 GCA_012729435.1 Desulfobulbus sp. | reverse complement strand
TTGAATGGCAGGGCTGTCCTCGTTGCTGGAAAGGTACGGCATACCGGTATCTCCGGCCACAACAACACGCGGATCCATGGGCACGCGGCCGAGAAAGGGGAGGTCAAAGTCGCGGGCCGTCTGTTCTCCGCCGCCCTTGCTGAAGATATCAGCGGTTTCACCGCAGTGGGGGCAGACAAATCCTGCCATATTTTCGACCACACCCACGATCGGCATGTTAACCGCTTTGCAGAAGTTAATGGATTTACGTACATCGGCAAGAGCCACTGCCTGTGGGGTGGTAACGACAACAGCATGCACACCCGGAATGGTCTGAGCCACGGTCAGCGGTTCGTCACCGGTTCCTGGAGGGGCATCGACAATCAGATAGTCAAGTTCTCCCCAGTCCATATCGGCAAGAAACTGCCGGATTGCCTGAATTTTCAGTGGCCCTCTCCAGATTATCGCATCATCTCGATCCTTCATCATGTACTCAAGGCTGACGACTTTCAGGTTCTCGTTGAAGGCAAGGGGTGGAATGAGATCGTCAGGGTTGGCCGGGGCCTCTAATGTTCCGGTGAGGTTGAGCATCCGGACCACGTCAGGACCATGGATGTCAACATCCATCAGGCCGACTTTATGACCTTTTTTGGCAAGACATAAGGCCAGATTGACGGCAACGGTTGATTTGCCGACACCGCCTTTGCCGCTCATGACGAGAATTTTGTTTTTTATTTTCCCCAGGGATCTGGTGATTGCGATATCCTGCTGGGCCAGACGGGCATCGCCTGAACCGCAACTGTTACTCTGACTGCTGCTTCCGCAGGAACTCCCACAAGTACTGCTCATATTTGCCTCCAACGGTCAATAAGGGTACAGAAAAATAGGAACCTGCGATTATGATCAACTTATATCTGACTGTCCCGGCCGTGCTCAGTAAGATTTCACACTGTGCAGGAAAGAGTCTGAAGACAGAAACCCTCACAACAGGTTTGCAGGAAAACTGCTGAAAGTGCTGTGGAGATGCAGGTTCATAATAATATGGCGCATACATTAATGACAGCGGGTTGAAAAGCAATCAAAAAGTTGTACGGCCGGTTCCGGGTTTGCTGCCGGGCCAGCTGTCTTTTTGTTGCGCATCAATTGCGGGAATAGTTATAGTGCTTATCTGTATCGCTCATTGAGCGGTATTTCTTGACTTAAGGTATAAAAAACGACGTATGCGTGATACACGCTGTGTTCTGCAACCAGACAGTTACCAAAGAGGCGACGAGGGGGAAAGAGATGGATCCGTTCAGCAAGAAATTGTTGGAAGAACTCGAACAGATGCAACAGCATACAGGCCGTATTCTCCGCTCCATGTCGTTGACTCGCATGATGACGATCGAAACCGGCGGCTGGCAGCCGCCGGTGGATATTTACGAAGCTGAAGACTGCATATACGTGTATGCGGAGCTTGCAGGTGTCATTACTGAAAGTCTTCGGGTGATCATCGACGGTCGTCAGCTGCGGATCAGCGGCACCCGCCAGCTGCCGGCTCACCAGTCTATTGCCTGCGTCCACCAGCTGGAAATTGAGCTGGGAGATTTTCAACGCACACTTACCCTGCCTTCGGCCGTGGAGCCCGACGCTGTCTCATCAAGTTGCACGAACGGCCTTCTTACAGTGACGCTACCGAAACGGATCAGAAAAGGCAAAGTATCCATCCGGATAATTCCTGGAGAATGATATGGAACAAGATCAACAGACTCAACAAACTCCGCAACAGGACCCGCCCAGGAAAGTGGATCCTTCTGAACTGGCACTGCCGGAATCGCTGCCTATTTTGCCGTTGCACGGGTTTGTTTTTTACCCGGGCATGGGATTTCCTTTGCAGGTGTCCAGTGAAACCTCAAAGCAGCTGATTGACGACGTCCTTCTGGGTGACCGGATGATGGGACTTGTACCGAGTCGCCGTGAACAGGTGGCAGACAATGATGAACTCGGACCGGATGATCTGTATACGGTCGGTGTTGTCGGTTACCTGCATAAACTGAACAAGGCGCCGGAAGGGTATTACCAGATCCTGGTGAGCGGGACGAAGAAATTTGCCATTGAGGAGTATGTCGATTCAAAGCCGTATTTACGTGCCAGGGTGGTTGAGATCCCCATGGAGGTCATCGAGGATAAGAAAATCGACGCCCTGCTCTATAATATCCGGGCCCAGTTTCAGAAGTTGGTGAGCAGTACGGAGCTGCCTCAGGAGCTGGTCGCTACAATCAACAGTCTTACCAACCCCTTCTACGTAGCCTATCTGGTGAGTTCCCAGTTGAATTTAAAGATTGAGGCGGAACAGGAAATTCTTGAAATCACGTCGCTTCACGATCTGCTTCACCAGGTGGCCCGCGAGTTGAATAAACGGTTGGAAACCGTGGAGATGAGTAAGCAGCTGCAGGCTTCAATGAAGAAGGATATGGACGAGCGCCAGCGTGAATTTTTTCTTCGCCAGCAGTTGCAGGCCATCCGTAAAGAACTTGGAGAGAGCGATGAGGACAAGGTTGAAGTCAAGGAACTCCGGGAAAAGGTGGCTGAAAAAGGTTTGACTCCTCAGGCAAGGGAGGTGGTTGAAAAGGAGTTGACCCGTCTGGAACGTATTCCGCCTTCCTCCCCGGAGTATACGGTTTCTCGAAATTATATTGACTGGATCCTTGATCTACCCTGGCTTGATTCAACCGAGGACACGCTGGACCTGAACAAGGCTGAGGCAGATCTTGATCAGGATCACTACGGTCTGAAGAAGATAAAAAAACGGATCATCGAGTTTCTGGCCGTACGTAAACTGAAAGAGGATATCCACGGGCCGATCCTCTGTCTTGTTGGACCTCCAGGTGTCGGTAAAACCTCGCTGGGACAATCCATTGCCCGCACCATGAATCGGAAGTTTGTCCGCATCGCCTTGGGTGGTGTGCGTGATGAGGCCGAAATCAGAGGTCATCGGCGAACCTACATCGGTGCTCTTCCGGGAAGGGTCATCGTAAGCCTTAAGCGGGCGGGATCGAACAATCCGGTTTTTCTTCTGGATGAGATTGATAAACTCGGCAGTGATTTCCGGGGGGACCCCTCTTCAGCCCTGCTTGAAGTTCTTGATCCTGAACAAAACTCGACTTTTACTGACCATTACCTTGATATTGAGTTTGACCTCTCGAAGGTGATGTTCATCGCCACGGCCAATATCTTAGATACTATACCCGGACCGCTTCGTGATCGTATGGAAGTGGTGGAATTATCAGGATATACACAGGAGGAAAAGGTGGCCATTGCCGAGCGCCATCTCCTCCCGAAACAGCTGGAGGCGCATGCACTGACGGCTGACGATCTTGAAATTCCGACCAAGACCATTGAGGCGCTGATCGCTTCTTATACGCGTGAGGCCGGTGTACGTAATCTTGAGCGCGAACTGGCGGCGATCTGTCGGGGTGTTGCCGCGGAGATCGCCCGTGGACATGCGGGTAAGAATGTGATTACTCCGGAAAAACTGTATGACTTTCTCGGTCCGCTGCGATTCTATCCGGAGATGAAGGCCCGCAGCTGGGGGCCGGGACTGGCAACAGGTCTGGCCTGGACACCGGTTGGAGGTCAGATTCTTTTTATTGAAACATCAAAAATGAAGGGACGCGGCGGGCTGACCCTGACCGGAAAACTTGGTGAGGTGATGAGAGAATCAGCGACTGCGGCACTGACGTATATCAAGTCGCATGCCCGGGAACTGGGGATTGACGAAGACGTGTTTGCCGAAGTTGATCTTCATGTCCATGTGCCTGAAGGCGCTATCCCGAAAGATGGTCCGTCTGCAGGTGTGGCGATGGTTTCCTCACTGGTTTCACTGTTTCTGGGACGGCCGGTTCGACAGGATGTGGCCATGACCGGTGAGATCACCTTGCGGGGAGACGTACTGCCGGTTGGAGGTATAGGTGATAAGGTCTTGGCTGCACTTCGGGCGGGTATACGAGAGGTGATCGTACCGGTGCTCAACGAAAAAGACGTGTTGGAAATACCTGAAGATATTCGTGCCGGTGTTACCTTCCACTATCCTCATACGATCCAAGAGGTGCTTGCAATCGCTATAGAAAAAGACGAGGCACAGAGCTGATGCTGGGCTGGTTCAAGAAAAAATTCCGTAAACGGCCCGCTGAAGCGGAACAGCTGCCAGCAGATATTGATGAGCAGACTGTTGTTTCAGCGGAAGAGGGCAGTCTGTCAGAGTCTGAAGACGGCCTGACCGGATTGTACGAAGAAAAAACTCCCGCAGTTTCTTTGGAGGAAAAGGTCCTCATTGAAGAGGTGGCCGTCTTTGATGAGTGTGAAGGTGAAGGAGAGGGTGCAGCGGTCGGAGACCAGGCCGGGGAGACGGCACGGTCGCTGGTAGCGGATGCTGACGATCCCGCTGTTGTTTCAAGGCCAGGTGGTGAGATACCCGAACCTGAAGAGATCCGGCCGGAACAGAGTGCGACTGCAGAACCGTCGCTCTTATCTGGCGAGGCGGTCGATACAGAAAAGATAATTGCCCCTGTTGCAGATGATGCTGCGGATGATCCGGATCCGTCAGAGATCGAACCGGTTGTGATACAGACCGAACACCTGACAGAGGATGAGTTTGAGCCTTTGCCGGAAGCTGTTGCTGACAGTCTGATCACCGGAGTTGAAAATGTTGACGCTTCGGCAGATCAGGCGGAAACTGACGCAGAGGAGGCGGATAACCGGTCTGAGCCTGAACAGCCGATCACTGCAGAGGAGACAGCCGAAGCCGAAGAGTTGACAGCGGATCTTCCTGGTGACGTGGAAGCAGTATCCTCACAGGCGGTAGAGGGTGCTGCTGAGACCGGTACAGGAAAAACCCAGAAGGTACAGACACGTAAATCTCTGTTTCAAAGACTGCAGGAGCGACTCGGCAAGACGAGGGATGCCTTTGTTTATCAGCTGGATCGTCTTTTTCTTGGTAAAAAAGAGATCGATCAGGAACTGTTCGAACAGCTTGAGGAACTTTTGATCACCTCTGACCTTGGCGTTGGAACGACTCTGGATTTACTTGACATCGCCCGTAAAAAGGTCAAACGGGATCAGTTGCGTGATCCTCAGGCCTTGAAATCCATCATCCGCGATCAGATTCTCGCGTATATCGAAGCATCCGAACAGCCCGCTGAACTGGTTATGCCTGAGGAGGGACCGTTTGTTATCATGGTGGTCGGGGTGAACGGTGTCGGTAAAACGACTACCATCGGCAAGCTTGCCGCCAAGTTCATCCGGTCCGGACAGACAGTGCTGTTGGTTGCTGCTGACACTTTTCGCGCCGCCGCTATCAATCAGCTGAAAATATGGGGTGACCGTGTCGGTGCCGAGGTCACGGCCCGAAACCCCGGTGCCGATCCTTCTTCCGTTGTATTCGATGGTCTGGAGTACGGAATCGCCCGAGACTTTGATGTCATTATCATTGATACCGCCGGTCGCCTGCATACGAGTGTCAATCTGATGGAAGAGCTGAAGAAGATCAGGAGAGTCATTGATAAGAAATTGCCTGGCGCACCCCATGAGGTGATGCTGGTTCTGGATGCAACCACCGGTCAAAATGGCGTGTCCCAGGCCAAACTCTTCCATGAGACCGTAGGGATCAGTGGCCTTGCCCTGACCAAACTTGATGGTACTGCCAAAGGGGGCATTATTGCAAATGTCTGTCGGGAGATGAAGATCCCGGTTCGTTTTATCGGAATTGGTGAACAGATGAACGATCTTCGCGATTTTGACGCGCGTGA
>JAAYDD010000230.1 GCA_012729435.1 Desulfobulbus sp. | reverse complement strand
CCGAATGCTGGAACAACAAGGTATAAACTGATGCAATCAGCCGGATTAAAATCACTTGTTGCCATCACGCTCTGCTGTTTGGCTGTTTTATCTGGATGCGCGGGTAAACAGCCGCAGACCATCCCGCTGGATGAGGCCGGAAAACAGGATGCCCTGTCTCTATGGGGGACTTTTCTCCGTCGCAGCACGCCACCGGCCGTGGATGCGGATATCCGGGTCGGTTGGGATGTACTTGGGAGTAAAGGGGGCGTGGCTGCTACGCTCATGATGCAGCAACCCGCCTTTTTTCGGTTTGCCGCCAATGACCCGTTGGGCCGTTCGCTTATTCTTGCTGTCAGCGACGGCACTTCTTTCACTCTGATTGATAACCGGAGAGGTCATGTTTCCAGCGGCACCATTCACTCAAAATTCTGGCAATCGTATATACCGCAATCAGTGAGAGCCGAGGATCTTTTTCCTTTGCTCGGCGGGTTCTTGGCAGAGGAGAAAGAGGATGCAGTGCTGCCGACGCAAGATGAGCAGGAGCGGGGATACTGGTATCAGTGGCAAGATGACCGGGAGCTCACTCATTTTGTGCTGCTGGACAGGCATAATGGAGAAGTGCTGCAACACATGCTCATCGATGGCACGGGAGAGGTTGTCTTTGATTTTCAGTACTCAGATTATCTTCAGGATGCAAACAGCGGGTATGTCTGGCCCGGGAATCTTCGTGTCACCGGCACCGCTGTTACCGGAACGTTAACTCTCCGCATAGAGCAGATCTACTCCTACAGTTTAAAGGGGGAGGAGGTCTTCCGCACTGCCTGGCCTCCCCATTTCACTGCCGAGCACATTCCATAGTTTATTTTTTTGCCGTATTGACGATGAGGGCATACAGGTTGTCATCCTTGAAGAAGACCTGCTGCAGATCGTAGCTGTGATTCGGCTCCAGATCGACAATTACACGGATCCGGTCGGGTTTTTTCGTTTTTGTTGTTCTGATCGCCTTAACGAATTTGCCGTCGGTCTTGATAAGTTTCTTGGTGCCGTCGACCAGTTTTGTTTTGCTGAAGTCACAGATAACCCGGGGAATTCCCTCTTCAACACCGTGGACCGCCGGCGGGTGAAAACCGTTCAGTTTGAACAAGACCATCTCTCCCTTGGGTGAAGACGGATCGAATTTAATGTACTCCAGCTCAGGGTTGTCCACAGTTTTCAGTGTGGTGACAGGTTGTTTTGTACTGGCACCAGCTTTATCGGCTGCGGGTTCGGCTGCCGTTTTACCTGTCTGTGAGGGTGTCGTTTTCTGAGCAGCCTGTGTTATTTTCTCATCAGCTGGTTCAGCAGGAGCCGGAGGAGACTTTTCGGCTGTACCGGCGGGGGGGGCAGCTTCCCCGTCTGCACTCTTCCGTGGCTCGGGTTTGGTTACCGTCTTCCCTGCTGACTCAGCTGGTGGAGGAACTGATACCTTCTCTTCTCTCTTTGCAGGGGGAATGGCTGTTTCTGCCGGGGTATTGACGTCGGGTGCCTTCTGAGGCGGGGCAGGGTGCGCGTTTAAATCGGAGAGCGGTCTGTCTTTCTGTTGCGGTAATGATGCGGGCGCCGGATCTTCAGTGGTAGTGGCCGCAGCAGGTTCCTTCTCCGGAACTGGCGGAGATATGTCCTGTTGTCGGGAAACTGCACCGGATTTCTCTGCCGGCAGAGATTGCTCCGCCTTTTGTTCTATTTTTTCTGGTTTTTTCGGTGCGGCCTCAGCACGGCTCTCCTGTTTAGGCTGTAACGCATCTCTCTCAGGTCCGGTCAGATGAACGATGAGGGAGGAGCTCTGTTCATCGAAATGTTGGGTATAATTCACACCCTTTAGTGTACTGACGTCAAAAACAACGCGGGTTTTAGGAGTATCGCCGCTGTGCATTCCTACACGAATACGTTGGACAAATGGACCGTTTGCAGAGTAGGTGTTCTTTACTCCCTTACCAGGAGCCATCTCGGCAAAATCAAAGATGATTCTGGGGCTAGTGTCCTTTAACGTAAATGTTTTCGGCTGATAGCTCCCGTTTAATTGGAGGGTAACCTGCTCAGTGTTTGCCGAGAGGACGGAGTGTTTGATGCTGAGCAGCTGAGGTTTGTCTTCAGCAACGGCCAGGCCGCAGCAGAACAGGAAAGAGAGCAGCGTCGGAATGATAAGGGTTGCAAGTGGTTTCTTCATGTGTTGTTCCAAAATTAAGAAAGTAGGACTGTATGAACGTTGAACGGGTTTTTGTTGATCTTGCAAAAACCGGTCCTTAACCAGGTTTCAGATTGGTTAACGGTTTTTTGCTTATGGTTTGAAAAACCGGGATGAACGCAGGCAAAGGTATGCAACCTCCCGCCTTTGTTATCCTTTCCTTCTGCAGGCTTATCCGGAACGTACCCTTTTTTCATCTTTTACACGAGAGTTTTTGTTGTCATGATATCTTCTGATCCCCTTGATCTTGATGGCATTTTACCTTTGGTGCACAAACCGGGTCAATACATTGGCGGAGAACTCCATGCGCTCAAGAGTGATATTGACCCTGATTGCCTCAATTTTTGTCTCATATTTCCAGACCTTTATGAGATCGGCATGTCCCACCAGGGATTGCAGATTCTCTACCACATCCTCAATGAACACGATGCGTACAGAGCACACCGGGCCTATGTGCCGGATGTGGACATGGAACGGCTGTTACGCGACCAGGGACTGCCTCTTTTTGCCCTTGAAAGCAAAAGAAGTCTGTCTGCCTATGATGTGCTGGGCATCACTCTGCCCCATGAGTTGTGTTACACCAATATTCTGACCGTACTTGAGCTGGCCGGAATTCCCTGGAGATCCGATGCCCGAAACGATGAGTACCCGCTGATTCTTGGTGGGGGTGCCTGTGCGTTGAATCCTGAGCCTGTTGCCGATTTTTTTGATGCCGTTGTCCTCGGTGATGGTGAGGAGATTATCCTGGAGCTTGCCGACATGCTGTCTCTTGCCAAGCGGGAACAGTGGGGCAGAGCAGTCGTTCTGGACCGGTTGTCAGAAATACAGGGAGTGTATGTGCCGTCATTTTTTGAACCCCGTTACAAGGATGGTCGACTCGTTGACATTACCTCACGAAAAAAGGGATACGAGGCGGTGCGTAAACGGGTATTTGCACAACTCACGCCCGCTTCCTATCTGCACCGTCCCCTGGTACCGGTGGTGAAACCGGTACATGATCGACTTGGCGTGGAGATTGCCCGCGGCTGTACCCGGGGGTGTCGCTTCTGTCAGGCCGGCATGACATACCGGCCGGTGCGGGAACGATCGCTTGAAGAGATCATGGAGTTGGCGGAGCAGGGGATTCTTCATTCAGGTTTTGAGGAGTTGGCGCTCCTGTCCTTATCAACAGGTGATTTTTCGTGCCTGGGTGAACTCATGGGTGCTTTGATGGATCGTTTTGCCCACGATCGTGTCGCCGTGTCCATGCCGTCGATGCGTGTCGGAACTTTGACTCCGGAGATCATGGAACAGATCAAACGGGTCAGGAAGACGGGGTTCACCATTGCACCGGAGGCGGGTACCGAACGGTTACGGCAGGTCATCAATAAAGGTATTACTGAGGAGGACCTGCTGACCACCTGCTGCGACGCCTTTGCCCTGGGATGGAAGCTGATCAAGCTTTACTTCATGGTGGGCCTGCCAACGGAGACAGAAGAGGATATTGAAGGTATTGTTCAGCTGGCCAAAAGGGCACGCGGACAGGCAGGCGGGGGCAAAGGAAAACCCGTTCAGATGAACCTCGGGGTGGCCACTTTCGTGCCCAAGCCGCACACACCCTTTCAATGGGAGGAACAGATCAGTCTGGAGGAATCCAGGCGACGGATCAACCGACTGAAGGAAATGGTGCCGCGCCACGGTTTTAAGATAAAATGGCATGATCCGGAGCAGTCTTTTCTTGAAGGAGTGTTCGCCAGGGGTGACCGGCGGCTGTCTGCCCTGGTCGAGACGGCCTGGCTGGCTGGCGCCCGTCTGGACAGCTGGTCAGAACACTTTGATTTAGACCGGTGGCGTAAGGCTGCTGAGACCTGCGGCATCAACTTGGAATCCTATCTGCGACGGCGCAGTCTGGACGAGGTCCTGCCCTGGGATCATCTGCACAGCGGTGTTGACCGTCAGTTTCTGGAAAAGGAGCTGGCCAGGGCTCTGGAGCAGCAGTATACTCCGGACTGCCGGAACAATGCCTGTCAGGGATGCGGGCTCTGTGATTTTAAGACTGTACGTCCGATTGTGCACAAACGGCCTGCACGTCCGGTCTTATCAAATCCGGTCACCGATGATCACCGGAACAGGCAGCCGCAAAAGGGTCATGTTTACCGTGTCCACTACGCTCGTTTAGGACAGAGCCGATTTTACGGTCACCTTGAGCTCCTGCAGTTGATCTTTCGGACACTGCAACGTGCGGGATTACCGCTGAAGTTTTCCAGCGGTTTTAACCCGACGCCCCGTGTTTCCTTCAGTCAGGCATTACCCGTTGGTGTTGAAAGCCGGGCGGAATACTTTGACATGGAACTGATCCGACCCTTAACGTCTCTGAACAGTACGGTTGTTCTTTTAAACAGCCAGCTGCCTGAGACCATTCGGGTGTCCTCGATTGTTCCTGCTCCCCGCGGAGTGATTCTTCAGGATGTGACGAGTTATGTTGTGCACTGCGACTTTTTCCCTGACGATCTTCCAGCGAAGATAGCGGACTTTTTTAACCGGGAGACCTGTATCGTTGAACGGCTTCGTAAAAACAGGCTGCAGAAAATCGATTTGCGGTCTCTCGTAACCGGTTTGATGTTACAAAACGGATTTCTTCATCTGGAGATATGCAGTTATCAGGGAAAACCGGGAACCAGTCCCAGAGAAGTTTTACAGAAGGTGCTGGGACTCGATGAACAGTCAGTGCTGCTTGCCCGGATAATGAAAACCAAGGTTTCTGAAAGTACATCCCCGTCTTGAGAATTTCGCGGGATTGCTGTAGATAGAACCGACTGATTCCCGGTTAACGGGCAGAGTACGCATTTTTGAAATCAAACTTTCCATGACGATCGCCTACGGCCCGGATCATCGTTGATCCAGAGACAGCGCCGTCACCTATTTGCTCAACAGAGAAGGAGAAGGTATGAAGAAAATTTTTCTGCGCGAAGATGAGATGCCGACCAAGTGGTATAATGTGGTCCCGGACATCCCCAACGGGCTTCAGCCGCCGCTTGATCCGCAAACCTTGCAGCCGGTCAGCCCTGAGAAACTCGCTGCCGTATTCCCCATGGGCCTATTAGAGCAGGAGATGAGTCAGGAGCGATTTATCGATATTCCGCAGGAAGTTCTTGAAATCTACAAGATATGGCGTCCCTCACCACTGGTGCGTGCGTATAAGCTGGAAGAGGCTCTGGGAACAAAGGCCAAGATCTTTTTCAAAAACGAAGGCGTCTCTCCGGTGGGCAGCCATAAACCCAACTCCGCGGTGCCCCAGGCTTATTACAACAAACGTGAAGGTATCAAAAGGCTGACCACTGAAACCGGTGCCGGCCAGTGGGGGTCGGCCCTGTCCATGGCAACTTCCAGATTCGGCCTTGAGTGCAAGGTCTACATGGTACGGGTTTCCTACGACCAGAAACCGTACCGTAAGTTCATCATGCAGACCTTTGGGGCAGAGGTGGCCGCAAGTCCGAGTATGGATACCAATACCGGTCGGTCGATCCTGGCCAAGGACCCGGACACACCGGGATCTCTGGGTATTGCCATATCCGAGGCGCTGGAAGATGCCTCTTTGCGTGATGATACGAACTATGCCCTGGGTTCTGTACTGAATCATGTTGTTTTACATCAGTCAATTACCGGTCTTGAGGCTAAAAAACAGATGGAGATCGCCGGTGAATATCCTGATGTCATCATCGGCTGCTGCGGTGGCGGCTCTAATTTTGCCGGTTTGATGGTTCCCTTTATCCCGGATTACCTTGAGGGCAGGAAAATTGAGTTCATCGGTTATGAGCCGGCCTCCTGCCCGTCGATGACCGGTGGCAAGCTCGCCTATGATTCCGGTGATGTCGCCATGATGACACCGCTCCTGTACATGTACACCCTGGGTCATGACTTTGTCCCGCCTGGTATACATGCGGGTGGTCTGCGTTATCACGGTATGGCACCCATCATTTCGGCACTCGTGCGTGATGGCATTGTTATCCCCAAGGCTGTTCATCAGATGGAGTGTTTTGAAGCCGGTATCCTGTTTGCCAAAACCGAAGGCATCATCCCGGCACCGGAGACCACCCACGCTATTCGCGGTGCGATCATCGAGGCAATGAAAGATCCTAAGGAACCCAAGACCATTCTCTTCAACTTATCCGGTCATGGTCTGATCGATATGGCTGCCTACGATAACTACCTCAGCGGTAAGCTCAGCGATTACAGCTATCCCCAGGAACAGATAGATGCCTCGCTGGCCCGTCTGCCGAAGGTCGGTTAACCGGCGGATCAGGCATGCTGAACGGCGGCTGGGAATGAACAGCCGCCGTTTCTGTTTTTTCTGTCTGTCTGTTCTGCTGTTTGTCTGTCAGCCTCAGCCAGGATTTACGGACTGTCGCCTTCTTGCTGATCTTGCCCTGCAGGGAGCGTACGGGGTTGCCGGCAACAACGGCCTGGTCCTCCAGGGCTGCCGTCCGGCTCAACCGATGGTGCCGGCCAGTGTGGTCAAGATAGCCACCGTGTCTGCGGCATTGAGCATTCTCGGGCCAGATTATCGATTCCGTACCGATTTTTTTTATGATCGTCATGGCAATCTTTTCATAAAAGGATGGGGAGATCCCACCCTGGTCTCTGAGGAAATTCCGGGCATTGTGCACAACCTGCGTCAGCGGGGGTTGCAGCATGTCAATATGCTCTATGTTGATGCCTCAGCCTTTGCCCTTGCTGGCCAGGCACCAGGTTCGGAAAACAGTGCCAACCCGTATGATGCGCCGATCGGTCCGCTCTCAGTCAACTTTAACTCCGTGGCAATCGTCAAGAAGCCCGACGGTCAGGTTGCATCCGGTGAGTCTCAGACACCGGATCTGCCAATCATGCAGGTCCTGGGCAAGAGTCTTCCGGTGGGATCGTCAAGGGTAAATATCTGCACCAGGGGCTGTGAAGCCGAGGAGCGTATGGCACGGTATGCAGGTGAGCTGTTTGAGGTGTTTTTACAACGAACAGGTATAACGGTTGGTGCTCAAGGCGGGCTTCATCCAGTGCCTGTGGATGCGGTCCATCTGTACACTCACTACAGCCCCAAAACGCTGACAGCGATCAGTCAGTCAATGCTGCACTATTCCTCTAATTTCACGGCAAACCTCGTTTTTCTAGCCTGTGGTGCCAGAAAGTACGGTTTTCCGGCTACCTGGGAAAAGGCTGAACAGGCTGTGTATCAGGAGTTGGTCCGTCAGCTGGGGCCGAATGTTGCCAAAGAGATTGTCCAGGTGGACGGAGCCGGCCTTTCCCGGGATAATCGGGTGACGGTGCAGGGTATGTTAGAGTTGTTAACCGGGTTCAGACCGCAGATGGGCTTGCTGAAAAATGAACATGGTGTGCGGATGAAGACAGGTACCCTGACCGGAGTGTACAATATGGCCGGCTATCTGCCCGGTGGGCAGGCATTTGTTATTTTGCTTAATCAACCTGTAAACAACCGTTCGGAGATTCTGAATAGTTTAGTCCGACGATACGCAGGCACGTCATCTTCTGCTCAGTCTGTCCACTTTTCTCAACCGCGCTGACGTTTATGACAGAAAAGTGTCTGACGTGCAGGTGGTCTGATAGACAAAAACCGCTTTGCGCTTATAGTAGATGCCATCAGAGATCCTGTTCGTCTTAACTTTATCGGGAAACCACATCTATGGAGTACTATCAGATTCTTGGGGTGGATAAGAATGCCACTGCCGACGAGATTAAAAAAGCCTATCGTAAACTGGCCCTGAAATATCATCCGGACAAAAATCCCGGTAACAAAAAGGCCGAGGAACAGTTTAAGAAAATAAGCGAGGCCTATGCCGTGCTCTCTGATCAGGAGAAGCGGCAGCAGTACGACACCTTTGGTTCAGCTGGTTTCCGCCAACGCTACACGCAGGAAGACATCTTTCGTAACTTTGACCTTAATGATATCTTGCGGCAGTTCGGTTTTGGCGGCGGGTTTCGTTCCGGTGGAGGCACTTTTCGTACCAGTGGTTTTCGTACCGGTGGTTCGCCCTTTGAGAATATTTTCGGTCAGGCAAGTATGCGAGGTGACTGTGGCGGGAGTTGTGGACCGCAGCCGGTTCAGGGCAGTGATCTCACCTACGAGATGACAGTCTCTTTAGAGGAGGTGCTGCACGGAACGGAAAAGACCATCAGCCTGCGTCGTGGGGATCAGACTGAAAAAGTCTCTGTAAAGGTACCAAAGGGAATCGAGGACGGTAAACGACTGCGATTAAGCGGCAAAGGAGCGCCTTCTTCGGTCGGCGGCCCT
>JAAYDD010000229.1 GCA_012729435.1 Desulfobulbus sp. | reverse complement strand
TACGATAAAAGGATATTTATGAAAATGGCCGCGGCGACGATTCATTGATTTGTCAAGAAAATTCAGCATGTTGCGTGACTTTTTTTACTGCCGGTTTCCCTGCAAAATCTTAACCGGACATCACTGAGTATCAGTCTGAAAATGACGTACTGGTTACCGATTTTTCCCGTATCCGCGGCGGGAGCCTCCACCGCGCAAATGGCGGATTTCTGCTCCTCCATCTGCGGGATCTCCTGACCGACGGAATGGTCTGGGAAAAACTCCGGCGGTTTTTACGTAACGGTCTGCTGCAGATAGAGGAGCCGGGGGTTGCCTTTGCCCCCATTGCTGCCGTCTCTCTTGCACCCGAACCTGTTAAGGTGGGCGTGAAGGTTGTGCTTATCGGATCCCGCCAGCAGTACTATGAACTGCAGGAGATTGATCCGGAATTCAGCCGCCGGTTCCGGGTGAAGGTGGACTTTGCTGAACGTTTTGATGCCGATCTCAGTACCTATCGGGCATCGGCGGCCTTTGTTTCGAAGATATGCCGGGACCACGGTCTGCCGCATTTTTCCGCTGGTGCGGTGGCACTGTTGCTTGAGCAGGGACATCGTGCAGCTGAGGATCGATCACGGCAGAGCGCAGTTTTCGGTGAGACGGAGGCACTGGTCATGGAGAGTGCGGCCTGCTGCAAGGCGCACTCCGGACGGCTGGTCGAAAAAGCTGATGTGGAGGCAGCCCTTGCCGCCCGTCGTGAACGGCACAACTATCCGCAACAGCGTTTGCAGGAGGCCATCGTTGACGGTGAGGTGCTCATCTCTGTTAAAGGTGCACAGGTTGGCCAGCTGAACGGACTGACTGTCGTTGATCTTGGTGATTACCGCTTTGGCTATCCGGTCAGAGTGACGGCACGAACTTATGCCGGAGATGACGGTCTGATCAATATCGAACGTGAGGTGGAGATGTCAGGCCCGATCCATGACAAGGGTATGCTCATCCTCCACAATTATCTGTCCGGTCTCTTTATCCGCAATACACCACTGGCCTTAAGCGCATCCATTACCTTTGAACAGGAGTATCATGGTATTGAAGGTGATTCCGCCTCCTGTGCCGAACTGTACACGCTTCTCTCCTCCCTGTCCGGCCTGGCGCTTCAACAGGGTGTTGCCGTGACCGGTGCACTGAATCAGTACGGTGAGGTACTGCCGGTGGGCGGGATCAATGAAAAGATTGAGGGTTTTTTTCACATCTGTTCGGCCCGCGGTCTCACCGGTGAACAGGGGGTCATCATTCCGGATCGTAACCGCCGCCATCTGATGCTTGAGCGTCAGGTGATTGAGGCGGTTGCGCAGGGACGTTTTCATATCCATACCATTACCCGGGTAACAGAAGGGCTGGAACTGCTCACCGGTGTACCTGCCGGACAGGCCGATAAAAACGGCCAGTATCCACCGGAAAGCGTACTCGGGCTTGCTCAGACAACTCTGCAGAACTATCGCCGGGCCTGCCAGTCTGTGGAGACACGGGTTCCCCTGCGTCTGCGGAGGTAACCGCGAACAGCTGACTCAGGGGTTTCCGCTCTCCCTGTGCTCCTGTGTTGTCCGACCCGCAGGAGAATCTCTGTATGCATTCCGGTTGCAGACAGATTCATGCTGACCATGCTCATCCGGCTCTGCACGGCAAAGTTGTTGAATTGGCTTTTTCTGGACAATCGGTACAGGAACGATCATAGTGAGCCTGCCTTATCATCTTGAAGCATTCGGGTCTTACACTTAAGGAGGTAAAACCATGCAACCGCAACTTGACCGCAACTTGCGTTTAACCCTGCTTTCAAACATGGTCCTCATCAGGGCTTTTGAAGATCGTATTTCGGAACTGGCCCGGGAACAGGGCCGACTGCCCGGTATGCAGATCACCTGTCACGGCCAGGAGGCCATTGCCGCCGGGGTGGTGCGGGCCATGATCAGGGAGGATGTTATTGTGACCAACCACCGTAGTCATGGACACATGCTGGCCCGGGGTGTGGACCCCAACACGCTCATGGCGGAGATTATGGGGAAACGTGACGGTTTGAACCGGGGGAAGTCCGGTACGCTCCATCTGGCGGATCCGGCGCGTAACGTGCTGATGACATCCACTGTAGTCGGTGCAGCGCCGCTCCTCGCCATGGGCGCAGCCTTTGCGCAGCATTATCGGAACGAACAGGCTGCCACCAGTGTGTTTTTCGGTGACGGCGCCGCAGCAGAAGGCAGTGTGCACGAGGCCATGAATATGGCCGCGGTCTGGAAACTGCCTGTTCTTTTTGTCTGTGAATCCAACTGCTGGGCCGGTGCCCAGAGTCATGACGAGCACTGCCCCATTAAACGGGTCGCCGACCGTGCTCCGGGGTATGATATGCCCGGTGTTGTGGTGGACGGTAACGATGTGGAGGCTGTGTATATTGCCGCCAAACGGCTCCTTGAACAGTGCCGGACAGGCCGGGGACCTGCTTTTCTCGAATGTCTGACCTATCGTATGCATGGTCACGGTGAGATTGATGAACAGCACTACGTGGACAAGGATGAGCTGGCAGCCTGGGCTGAACGCGATCCCATAGAGTTGTATGTCAAGGTGCTTCAGACCGATGGCGTGCTCGACAGCCGTGATGCGGTTGAGAAACAGGCGGTACAGACTGTGGATGCAGCCGTGGCCTTTGCTGATGCCAGTCCCTATCCTCCGCCGGAGGAGGCTTTGGAGCACATCTACGTTCATCCCATCGGACAGGAGGGGTAAGATATGACGGTAAAAAGTTTTGGACAGGCAGTAGCGGAAGGGCTGACCCTGGCTCTGGAGATGGATGAAGGCGTTTTCTTGGCGGGTGAGGGGATCGGCACCTCCATTCATGTGAATCCGCATCTCCCCACGTATCAGCTGCTTGAGCGCTTCGGCTCGCGCCGTGTCCGCGATACACCGGTGAGTGAAGCGGCCATTGCCGGGCTGGCCGTTGGCGCCAGCTGTATGGGGCTCAGGCCGGTGGTGGAGATCATGTACTTTCCTTTTTTTACCCTGGCCTCAGATATGATAATCAACCACGCGGCCAAATTACGCTATTTAAGCGGTGGACTGTCAAGTTTTCCCCTGACCGTGCGCATCAAGTCCGGCATGTTTGCAGCCGGTTGTCAGCATTCTCATTATCTGGAGGCCTGGCTGGCCCATGTACCGGGGCTCAAGGTAGTGTATCCGTCGAACCCGGCGGATGCGAAGGGATTGATCCTGTCTGCTGTCTTTGATCCGGATCCGGTGGTGATCATCGAAGAGATGCCCCTGTACTGGAGTATCCACGATGAGGTTCCTGAAGGTGATGTGCGTGTTGCGCTGGGCAAGGCACGTGTTGCCCGTGAAGGTCAGGATGCCACCCTGGCTGCTTATGGCGGCGTGGTTCATGTGGCCCTGAAGGCGGCTGAAACCCTGGCCAAAGAGGGAATATCTCTGGAGGTGATTGATCTGCGCAGTCTGGTACCGCTGGACACAGCATCTGTGCTTGACTCGGTGCGCAAGACCGGACGTTTTGTCACCTTGCACGATGCCACCCGGTTCTGCGGTTTTGGTGCCGAACTGGTGGCCATGGTGGCTGAGCAGTGTCATGGTGAGCTCAAGGCACCGCCACGCCGGGTTGCTGCACCTGACATTCCGGTACCTTTCACCCCGCCGCAGGAAGAGTTTTACCGGCCTTCTGCCGATACTGTTGCAGACACAGTGCGTAAGCTTGTCGGCAGATCGTAAATGCGGCTGTTTTTTCGTCTGTTCAGGTCTGATGCGGCCTGAACAGACGGTTGTTGTCTCTGTAAACACCAACGATGCATACGTATAAGACCAGTGTGTTTGCCTCGTTGTCTGCTCCTGCCCCCGGCTGTATTTCATCACAGCATTGCAGACAGCCGGGTCGCCTGCAACACGAACAGTTCGGAAAACAGATTGTAAGAGGAGAGTGTGAACATTGTCATCCGTGCATATGACCCGGCAGACTGGCCGCAGCTCTGGCCTGTTCTTGAAAAGACCTTTGCCCGGGGTGATACCTATGCCTTCCCCGTGGACTGGACCGCTGAGGAAACCCGGCATGCCTGGATCACCGTGCCGCTGGCAACCTTTGTTGCCGTTGGAAAAGATGATCAGATTGTTGGCACCTACTACATAAAGGCAAACCAGATGGGTAACGGCGCCCACACTGCAAACTGCGGTTATGTGGTCTCTGAAGACTTTGCTGGCCTGGGTATTGCCACGCGTCTGTGTGAACATTCACAGCAGGAGGCAAGAAGGTTGGGATTTCTTGCCATGCAGTTCAACTTTGTTGTTGCCACCAATGTCCGGGCCGTGTCCTTGTGGCAGCACCTCGGTTTTCATAAAGTCGGCACAGTGCCCCGTGCCTTCCGGCACCCGGAACATGGGCTGGTGGACGCCTATATCATGCACAAGTGGCTGGCAGACCGGCCGGACCACCAGTAGCAACCGGTTCTTTGCTTCTCCTGATGCACAGGCGATTCTAACATCTGTGCTGGCTGCCCTCTGTTCTGGTGGCGAGGAGTCTTTCTTTGCCCGGCAGAAAGAGCGACAGTATCAGTCCTGCAACGACAAAGATGATCATGATGTGAAAGATCGAGGGCAGTCCCCACCGGTCAGCAAACCAGCCGAGAAGTGTTGCTCCGATACCGCCGGCACCGATACCGAATCCCAGGG
>JAAYDD010000228.1 GCA_012729435.1 Desulfobulbus sp. | reverse complement strand
GGATGGCAATAGCCAGATCCAGCGGCAGGTTGGCCGAGTCCGGATTGTCCACGCGATCACCCAGGGCCAGTTTGTCAATGATGATCTTGTTGTCACCGACCATCTTGTTCTCGTGAAAGGTGTACTTCAGATTTGCCGAAACTTTGCCGGATTTAATGAGACGACCGGCAAACCGGCCGGAATAAGGAGAGAGATTTTTCATCTCTACGTTCCGAAAATCCACGGCAATCTTCGAATCCCGCGGAACATCACTCGTGTTGATCTGACCGCTGATATGTGCGGTGCCGAAACGGTCAACCATACCGTTGATCTGGACCGCTGCCTGTGCATTTTTCGCTGACGACAGGCCGGTGACTGTCCCTTTCAGTTCATGGATACGGGTCATGAACTGGGGAATCAGGCTAAGATCTGCAAACACCATGTTTCCCTGTTCAATCCGGATTTTACTGATCTGAAAGGGGAAGTCTTCCTCCTGTTGTTTTGCTGTGGCTTTTCCTTTTGTTTTCTTTGTTTTGGAATCCGTTTTTGCCGGTGGTGCCTCTTTTATGACTTTGGTCAGGTTGAGGGTTGCATCCTTTTCTATGATCATCTCTGTCATCGGTTTAACGATGACAATTTCTCGAGCTTCAAAACGATTCGGCTCTAAAGTAAGACGAAACTGAGGAATCTGTACTGCTTTCCAGCCCAAGTATGGTTTCTTAGGATTATCAGCATAGGTTAAAAGCAGATCGTTAAAGCTAAAACTGCCCTCATAGGCGGTTTCATACTTTTTCCCGGGTACACCGTGGTGGAGTCGACCTTTTGTACTGATGGCTGCAGACGATAACAACAGGTGTGCCTGTTGTGTAAGGTAGGGCTGCAGACTGACCAGATTCAGGCTGTCTGCCTGAATTTCAGCATCAACGGAAGGGATGGACGGGTTGATTTTTCCTTTCACTGACAAAGAGCCACCCTGTTCGATCTGGGCGGCCATGGAAACACCCATGGGCGATTGCCCGTCAATGTCGGTACCGCGGATGTTTATATTTTTCAGACTCAGGACCGGTTTCTTGGATCCTGTGGTTTGATCTGTGAATTGGGAAGAAAACTCTTTTATTTCAAAGATCCTGACCAGAAACTTCCAGACCGATTCTTTCTGAGGCGGTGCAGATTGGGTAGGGGAGGCCGCAGATGCAGCGCTTTTAGGCTCCAGCATTTCTTGCCAGTTAAGTGATCCCTGCGGATCAAGACCAGCATCAAGTCGTCCCTTAGCCACCACAACACGGTCAATGGTGATCGATTGGCCGCTGAGATCAAAATGACCATTTTCAGCGATAATCTGGTTGGCTGCAAATAAAGGGGGTTCTGACGGTACGGTGCCAAGGCGGATATCTTTAAGTTCTGTGCCGATTTTTTGCACAATAACCGCTGTCTTTACAGCATCATTTTCTATGTCGGCCTGCAGGTGCAGATTAAGTTCTTTGATCTCGGCATGGAGCGGACTTTTGCGGCTGAGATCCTCCATTTCAAGAGCAATGTTTTTGATATCGACAGCCTCTATATCAACCACAAGCGGTGTGTCGGCCGGTGGTGAGGGCGAAGAATCGGCAGGCTGGTTTTCCGCCGCACCGGCAGTGATGGGTGCTTGGGCAGGTATAACAGATGGCGATGAAGGCGGTGGTTGTGTGGCCGCTTCCCGGATGATCTGTTCGAAATTTACAACACCGGATTCATGTATCCGTGCATCAACAGCTCCATTTTCCAGGAGAATCTGTGCAATCTGAATGTTCTGTGTTGTCAAATCAATGGTGGGGGCATTGATTTTGCAAGTTTGCAAGGTGAGAAGATCTTTCTTCTCTTTATGAAGACGAAGACCAATCTCTGTAAGGGAGAGTTCTGTTTCCGTGAGCAGGATCTCGTCGGTATCAGATGTCATTGCAACAGTATACCTGGTGAAAAAGTCGAGCCGACCTGATGGTTCCTCCAGGTTGGTACTGTCTCGTAAAAATTGCCAGAGCGTGGCTAACGGCACATCTTTTATTCCCGCGTTCCCGTCAGTACGAAACGGTGTCAGACTGATGGTTCCATCCCCCTCCAGAGCACCCGCATCTTTTACGGCAACCGCCCATTTGTACACCCCCTCTTTTTCCTGAAGGGAGGAAAGCTCTTGCACATCAAGGGTGATACCATGGAGAGCCAGTTGTGCGGGTGTACTTTGACGCTGATCAATAACTGTCAGCAGTCCTTCTTGAATCCGGGCGCTAACAAGAATAAATGGGAATAAAGCGGATGATTCTGCAGAATCAGATTCTTCCGGATCGGCAGGAGGCAGAAGCCGTTCGAAGTTGCTTACCCCGTTTTTATCGAGCACGAGCCGGATATCGGGTTGATCCAATTCGATTGTGCGGAGCACAAGGGCCAGGCGTATAAGACTGGTGCCCGGGTCCAGATCCATGTGAAAGCGATCGAACGCCATCAGAAGGTTTTCATCCGTATCTTCCAGACGGAATTTTCTAAGATCCAGAGTGAAGAGAAACGGATTGAATCGTACGCTTTCAATGGAGGCTTTGCTGTGCAGGTTCTC
>JAAYDD010000227.1 GCA_012729435.1 Desulfobulbus sp. | reverse complement strand
CGAGAAGACCGTATCCACTATTTCAGCAGCATTACGCTGGGAAATCCCTATTTTACTGTTAATTGCAATAGCAAGCTCTTTTCTGGTCACATTTTTTCTCTTCATATCCTTAAATCCCTTCCCGATATGCGGCGTTAAATTCAGACATCAGGAAATCTATGATTTTATTGTGAAGTTTATCAACCGATTGATCATCGAGGGTTGCTGTCGCAGACCGATATGTGAGGGACAATGCTACACTCTTAAATCCGGTCTGGATCGGTTTCCCTTGGTATACATCAAAAATCTGTATAGATTCAAGATATTTCTGTCTCTTGTTTTGGATTGCCTCAAGAAGAGCACCGGCAGCCACTGAGTCTGGGACGACGAGACTGACATCGCGTTTTACCGATGGGTATTTGGGAAGGGTGGTAAACTGTTTCGGAATCTGTGTCAGGTGCTGGAGTTGCTCCAGATCAATTTCGAGGAAATAGACCGGTTGCTTGATGCCGAATGCCTTGAGCGTTTTCGGGTGAACCGCTCCCAATGAGCCGATACTCAGTCCGCCATCGTGAATAACGCAGGCTTGAGTCGGGTCACAGTACGGCTGTACCCGTTGCTGTGGGAAAGCAGGATCCGTCGTATCACTGACAGTGGCCTGGATTCGTAAAGCATGCAACAGATTAACTGCAGCACCTTTGATATCGTAAAAGTCGGTTGCTTGGTTCGCAAAATAAAAGGGTTCGGCTTCCGGATATCGTTGGCCGCTGATAACGGCACAGAGAAGAAATCGTTCATCAGGAAGAGGATCTGTCGTTTCCCGAAGAAAAACTTTTCCGATTTCAAAAAGACGGATATCCGTGCGCTGAAAGTTGATGTTGCGGCGAATATTCTCCAGCAATCCCGGAAGGAGCAAAGACCGCATGATACTCTGATCTTCACTGAGGGGATTGAGCAGCCTAGTCACCATTCTTCGGGGATCGGTCTCCTGAATCGAGCAGTCGTCAAGATGCTCCTCGTTGACAAAACTGTAATTAATCGCCTCATAAAAGCCCTGTGCAGCCATGAGCTGCGCTATCGTTTGCCGCAGTGAGCGTAATTCGTCACGCTTCGGATAGTCCATACGGATAAACGGCAGCGATGTCGGGATTTCGTTATACCCGACCAGGCGGGCAACCTCTTCCACAAGATCAATCCCGCGTTCAACATCCACACGGAAACTCGGAACAGTAACATGCAGAGTGGAGGCATCAAGTTCAGTTACAGTAAATTCGATGCTTCGTAAATGATCGGCAATTACATCCTGCTCAAGTTGCATGCCTAACAGACTGCACACCCGTTTTGTTCGCAGTTGCAGGGTAAGCGGCTCTTTTTTTCCGGGATAGACATCAATGCCGGTGGGGTCAGCTGTGGCGCCGGTGAGCTCGACAATGAGATTAACCGCTCGTTCAAGAGCGGTATCAGCAAGATCTGGATCAACACCACGCTCGAATCTGTAGGAAGACTCGGAGTGAACTCCGATACTGCGGGCCGTTTGACGGATGGAAACCGGGTCAAAGCAGGCAGATTCCAGGAGAATGGTGGTTGTTGTTTCAGTGATTTCTGTTTCCAGGCCTCCCATGACCCCGGCAACAGCCACGGGCCGTTCATTATCACAGATGAGCAGCATGTCCGGAGCAATCTGTCGTTCACTGCCGTCAAGAGTGGTGAAACGGTTTTCCTCCGGTGAAGGACGACGAACTATGATTTTCCGACCTTTTAAAGTGGAAAAGTCAAAAGCATGCATTGGTTGCCCGCATTCAAGCATGACATAGTTCGTGACGTCGACGATATTGTTGATCGGGCGCATGCCAACCGCTGTCAATCGCTGTTGGAGCCATCGAGGGGATGGTCCTACTGTAACATTTGTCAGTTTGCGTGCGGTATATCGGGGACATAAGGCTGGTTCCTGAATAAGAACCTCAAAGTCGAGACCTGTACCGGTTAATGGTGTGACTGACGGAACAAGCGGTTTGAGAACACCATCGCAAAAACTGCTCACTTCACGTGCTATCCCCCGGACGCAGGCACAGTCAGGTCGATTAGGCGTTAAATCGACTTCAATAACCGAATCACGGATATTAAGAACATCTACAATCGGCTGCCCACTGGAGACATCTTCCGGAAACTCAATCAGGCCCTGATGATCATCATTGAGTCCTAATTCACGGGCAGAGCAGAGCATGCCCTCTGAAACAACGCCGCGCACCTTAGCTTTCTTGATCTTTGTGCCATCGGGCAGTTTGACACCGGGTTTTGCGATTGCCGTGACCATGCCAGGTCTGACATTTGGCGCTCCACACACAACTTGGACGGTTTCGTCTCCGGTGTCGACAGAGCAGACAGTGAGTTTGTCAGCATCAGGATGCTTGACAACCTGGACAACCCGTGCAGTGGTGATGCTCTCAAGATCGGTGAACATTGTGGTAACACTGTCAACCTCCAAGCCGCGCATTGTCAGATTATCGGCTATTTGAGCAGCACTCATCCCTTCAGCAGGTATGTATTCGTTGAGCCAAGCCAGCGTAAATTTCATGATGGTATCCTTTTATAACCCGGTGCCTTTGCAGTAGTAACCAAAGTTTTGATCGTCTCGTGTCTGTCAGCAACCGTAACACATACAGACGTAGCAGCAACTTATTCAAAAAGAAAAACGGTCACTCAGAAGAGAGAAACCGTTCAACAGAAGTTCTGGTTCCATGTTTTCCGGTACAGCAACCCGTAAAGAGGGCGGTTACTGTACTGTATGGCTAAAATTGTGTGAGAAAACGGAGATCGTTTTCGTAGTACAGGCGAATATCATCTATACCGTATTTGAGCATGGCAATGCGTTCTACTCCAAGACCAAAGGCAAAGCCCGAATAGGTATCCGGATCATAACCGACCATCTTAAGCACTTCAGGGTCAATGAGTCCAGATCCAAGGATTTCAAGCCAGCCAGTCCGTTTGCAGACCCGGCAGCCGGATCCGCCGCACATCACGCAGGCAATATCCACTTCAGCACTCGGTTCGGTGAACGGAAAAAAACTCGGACGAAAGCGCAGCGCCAGTTCCCGTTCAAACATCTTGTGGGTGAAGCTTGTCAGTACTCCTTTCAGATCCGCAAATGAAACGTGCCGATCAACGAGAAAACCTTCCACCTGGTGGAACATCGGCGTATGAGTGATGTCGGAATCACGGCGATACACCTTGCCGGGCGCAATATATCGCAGAGGCGGATCCTGCTGTTCCATAATTCTCGCCTGCATGGGTGAGGTATGGGTACGCAACAGAATGGAATCCGCAACATAAAACGTATCGTGCATGTCGCGGGCCGGATGATGCCTTGGGATATTTAGAGCCTCAAAGTTATAATAATCGGTTTCAACATCCGGTCCTTCAGCCACAGCAAAACCGAGTCCTTCGAAAATCGAGCAGATCTCATCCATTACCTGGGTAACAGGATGCAGTTTACCGAAGGGGAGATATCGGCCAGGTAAACTCAGATCGATTGTACCAAGACGGTTTTCAGCACGATCATCGCACAACTCCACCTTTTTATCATGAAATTGAGACTCGATGTGCTGTTTGATTTCATTGGCCAACTGCCCAAGTCGCGGTCGGTCTTCTGATGCCACCTTGCCAAGTTGACGCAGAAGACTGGTAATGGCACCACTTTTGCGACCGAGGTACGTGACACGAAATTTTTCAAGCTGCTCAGGGTCGGTAACCTGTGTTAAAGCTTGCTCCGCCTCGAGGCGAAGCCGGTTCAACTCTTGTTCCATGCGCGTAAGCAGTTTGAATTAATGGAGCTGACCGGCAGTTCGAACCACGGCGGTAAAAGCATGAGGATCGACGATAGCAAGGTTTGACAGAACTTTACGGTCTAATTCAATCGAATTCTTGGCCATCCCGCCAATAAGCCGGCTGTAGTTGGTTCCGTTTTGCTGGGCAGCGGCACTGATGCGAGTGATCCACAACCGACGGAATTCACGTTTTTTAACACGGCGGTCACGGTAGGCATAGCAGAGCGCCCGGTCCACGGCTTCTGTTGCTGTTCTAAATAATCGGTGCCGTCCCCCACGAAAACCTTTTGCAAGTTTCAATACTTTATTTCTTCTGCGGCGAGCTTTAAAGCCGCGGGTCACACGAGGCATTGTTATCTCCGTTTGTATATGTAGTAAAAAAACATCCGAGTCCCGGTCATATCAGGAATTTCAGAGGTATGGACACATCCGGCGAACAGCCCGTTGATCGACTTCGGCGACCAGGGTTGTTTTCCGCAGATTTCTTTTACGTTTAGTGGATTTTTTGGTGAGTATGTGCGAGGAATATGCCTTGCTGCGACGAATACGACCACCACCGGTCGTTCTGAATCGCTTAGCGGCACCTCTGTTGGTTTTCATTTTCGGCATGGTTATACTCCCAACATTGTGAACTGAATCACTCGGTTAACAAAAAAGGTGATGAAGGTTACAGGTTTCTGCTTATGCTAAGATTTCGGGCCAACAAACATGACCAGTTGTCTGCCTTCCATTTTTGGCTCCTGCAGGATAATTCCGTCTTCACGGAGCGTATCAGCTATCTTTGTCAGGGCTTCCAGTCCAATGGTCTGAGCATAGATGATCTCACGGCCGCGAAACCGCATGGTTATTTTAACTTTATTTTTTTGGGCCAGGAACTCTTTGATCTTCCGGATTTTGAAGGAGAGATCATGTTCTTCGGTTTTGGGTCGGAACTTGATTTCCCGGGTTTCGATGACGGTTTGTTTTTTCTTGGCTTCCTGTTGTTTCTTTTTCAATTCATACCGGTATTTGTCGTAATTCATAATACGACATACCGGCGGATCGGCCTTGTCGGAAACTTCGACTAAATCAAGTCCCTGTTCCTGTGCTGCAGCAAGGGCTTCCTCTGCACTGACTATACCGCGTTGAGTCCCATCAGAATCAATGAGTCGGACCTCACGGTAGTTAATGTCGTCATTAACTTTATTTTTGAGGTCCTGTTGCGGAGAAAATTTTCTATCGCCTCGTTTTTTGATGTTCGTTCCTCCAGTGAATTTAGTTTTTACTCGTGTTGAGCCTGCACTCTTCGGCAACAAGATCGGCGAAGTCCTCAGGGGTCATTGCTGGCAGGTTCTGTCCGGAGCGGTGACGGACAGTTACTGTCCCCTCATTTTTTTCACGGTCGCCAACTATGAGCATGTACGGGACTTTCATCAACTGAGCTTCACGTATCTTGTAGTTCAGCTTTTCGTTACGGAGATCCTTTTCAATGCGAATTCCGCGGGACCGCAAAGAAGTGAACACTTCTTCGCAGTATGTACTTTGCTCATCGGTGATATTCATTATTCGCGCCTGTT
>JAAYDD010000226.1 GCA_012729435.1 Desulfobulbus sp. | reverse complement strand
TCTATGCAGAGCTCTATCCTTTTTTCAAATCAACGGTTTTAGCCTGGAAGAACTTCGGAAAAATCGGTCTGCCGGAAGTCCTGGGGATCTCGCCCTGGGCGATCATCTTTGTGTTTTGGGCCGTAACTCTCTGGCTCTTTGTTTTGTTTGAGCGGAAGAATCTATAAACATTCCGCCTCCCAGACATGGCATCAGATACCCGCCTCCTGTAGTTCATCTGCGGAGGCGGTGTGCTCTATCCTGTACAGGCTTCAATTAATAAGCCACCTGGCACACTCCTTGGCACAGCGGCAGGCAGAAGGTAAAAAAAGAGCGGCATGTTTTACGTATACGCTTTTTTTATCAGCTCAATGTGCTGCCCGATGGTCAGGCCGTGCTTCTGGGCAAAACCAGCGGCTATCCTGTGTCCGGTATCGAGCCGGGTCATCGTTCGTACAAGGGTTTCATGACTGTTATCCTCAAGAAGAATGCCCTCTTCAGCAGATAACAACTCGGCAGCTCCCACTCCTTGAGTCACGATCACCGGTGTGCCGCACTGGATCGACTCCGGGACAACCAGGCCGAACGGCTCGTAATAGGACGGAAGCACAGTGAAGTCAACGGCACTGTACACGGGGCGCAGATTGTTCATGTATCCGATGTAGCGGACATTTGTCGGATGGCCGGAACCGATCGGACTGCCGGCCACGAGCAGTTGGTAACGATTCGGATCCAGAACGGTAAAGGCTTTGAGCAGCTGATCCAAGCCCTTGCGCTGATGACCGCAGGAGACAAACAAAAACGTTATTTGACGATCGTCAATACCCAGTGCTGCACGGGCCTCAGTCCGGTCATCTTCCTTCATCGGTGTGAAGGTTTCGGTATCAATGGGAGGATAGAGGATCTTGATCTTCTCTGCCGGAATCGCATAGTGATCACGAATCTGACGGGCGATGGTACCCGAATGCGCCATAATATAAGGCGCCTCACGAAAGGCTTTCTCTTCGAACCTGTTCTCGAAAAGATCGTACACACCACGAAAAAGCGCGGTACGTCGAATGTGTTTGATTGTCTCGACATGCACCCCGCCGCAGACTGTCACATGCGGACTGCAGACACGGGCAGTACCGATGGACAGATCATACTCTTGCCGCAGAGGCAGCTGGTTGCAGCAGTGCAAGAAACGAAACTCCCGGATTTTCCTTGGCCACGGCGGCCGGATCTGATGTGCGGTACAGCCGAGTTCTGCGGCGAGCTGACGATCGACTCGACAGGCATACACTGTGACGTCATCGCCCTGCTGTTTGAATCCCTTGATAAGAGAGAGCAGATAGGCTTCCATGCCGCCGCCCCGGGTCAGATTAGTATGAACCAACGCTACCTGCATAGACATCTCTCACCTGTACAGTCGGGCAGCCACGGCATATTTTGCCCGTTTTTTGCGTAAAACCTCATCTTCCCGCTTCAATATACCCTCTATCCACAGAGTCGCCAGTCGCCATATCGCCTGTATTCTGCGTACTCGTTTGATGCGACGGACCACTTCGGCAGGGTAATGTTTGGTATAAAACAGCAACTCACCCTGTATCTTCTTTTCAAACAACTGATCCGGCGGTGTCGTCCGTTCACTCTGTCCTTCAAGATGGACAATCCCCGCATCCGGTACATACCCCAATTTCCAGCCGGCCTGACGGATCCTGAGGGAGAGGTCAATATCCTCTCCGTACAGAAAATAATCCGGATCAAACCCCTGTACCTCCTCCATGACCTGCCTGCGTATGATTAAACTTGCACCAAGCAGCCAGGCGATATCACCGGGGAGATCTGAGAAAAGACGGCCAGTGTAATGATTGCCCGGATACCCGGGGTCGGCTGTCACCTGCCGGATGCCCGATCCATCGTACACAGCTGTCCCGGCCATGCCGACATCCTGATTATCCATCATGTATGCGGCCATGGCGGCCAGGCAGCCGGGCTTCAGTCTTGTGTCCGGATTAAGCAGAAAGATGAGATCACCGCTGCAGCTGCTCAAAGCCCGGTTATTCGCCCTGCCAAAGCCGATATTTTCCGGCAGGGCAATAACATGAACAGAGGGAAATGCCTTTTTCACTCTGTCGACACTGTTATCGTGTGAGTTATTGTCAACGACAACGATCTCACGAATGAGTGACTGCTGCTCACACAGGGATTCAAGACAGGCCAGGAGCAGATCACCTGTATTGTAGTTGACGATGATAACTGAAAACATCGGGTCCTTCATCACTGTATCATCCTTGCTCGTATTCTGAAGAGAACCGTTACGGTTTCTGGTCCGACGTCTTTTCAAACAGGACCAGCTGACCGGTGTCCTTATGCTGCCAGCGGCCGATTTCTTTCAAAAGATGTAAAAATTCAGAAGGGTGACGACCGGCGGCACTGTTCTCCCAACTCTCCTGTTCCCACAGGAAAAAAGTGGCCTCCGTTGCGTGCATCGCGTTCATCACGTCGTTAATTGACGCAAAATCGTTCGCCATCGGTTGAAAACATGACAATCCTTTTTTCTTCACATTCGCATAAAAAGTGATCCAGCGGGCAGCAACTGAATTCTTGGCTGCAATGACCACCGGGTACTC
>JAAYDD010000225.1 GCA_012729435.1 Desulfobulbus sp. | reverse complement strand
TTAACGGCGAGCCGTCGGAGTTGAACAGGATGTTGGCAATGATCTGAAAGGCGGCGTTACGTTTGCGATCGTGTACAGTACCAACGGTCGAGCTTATGGCCAGAAACGATCTCTGCGTTGTAGGACTTCCCGGCTGCACCGGATAGGTGTCGGTAATGAAGCGGGGGGCTGTTATCTCCAATCCCTCCCTGATCCTCGCTTTAGGCACGGGTTCCGGAAACTGTGCCAAAAAGCGCTGCTGAACAAAGGCCAGCTCTTCTTCCAGAGGGGCGTCGCCGTAAAAAAACAGGGTGCAGTTCGATGGGTGATAATGAGAGCGGTGAAAGGCTACGAACTGTTCATAGGTGAGATCGGGAATGCACCGGGGATTGCCTCCGGACTCATGAGCATAGGTTGATTCCGGCATTAACCCCTGATAGACATGATGAAACAGGGCGCGGATAGGATCTGAGTACGCGCCTTTCATCTCATTGAACACCACTCCCATATACTGGAGTTCGTCTTCATTGTTTTCCAGGTGGTAGTGCCACCCCTCCTGTTCAAAGGTTGAACGTAACAGGAGCGGATGAAAGACCACGTCACAGTATACATCCATGATGTTGAAGTACTCTTTGAGATTGCGTGTGGCAAAGGGGTACCAGGTGGTATCCGACCCGGTCATGGCATTGAGAAAGGTCATCAGTCCGCCTTTATGAATCTCACCAAACACATCTTTGACGGGGTACTTTTGAGAGCCCATCAGAACAGAGTGTTCGAGAATATGGGCCACACCGGTCGAATCTTCAGGAACGGTCATAAAGGATACACAGAACGTCTTGTTGATATCCTCATTTTTGATGGCTAAAGCCTGACAGCCAAGAACTGTGTGGGTGAACAAAAATGCGGTGGAATTGATTTCCGGAATATCTTCTTTTTCCTGAAGAAGGAAGCCGTGATAGGTTGAGCCGGTGGTAAAGGTGGTCATAATGCTCCGTTTTTAAAAAATTTTATGGGAATCCAACAGTATTGTGACCGGACCTGAATTTGTCAAGGACAGGTGCATATCGGCCTGGAACGTACCGCTTTGTATTGCGAGGTTCCGCTCCTTGCAGAGGGCTAGGAATCGTTCATAGAGGTGTCGTGCCTGTTCGGGTGGTGCGGCCCCATGCCAGGACGGTCTGCGTCCCTTGCGACAATCACCGTGAAGGGTGAATTGAGAGACCACAAGTAATTCACCGCTGATATCTGCCAGCGAACGGTTCATGACCCCATTGACATCATCAAAGATACGAAGATGCTGTATCTTGTCCGCCATCCACAGCAGATCTTTTTCTGTATCAGAGCGGTGTATCCCGATAAGGGCTACCAGGCCGGTACCGATGGCACCGGTAGCCTGTTGCTCGACCCAGACCTCAGCTCTGCTGACACGTTGAATAACTGCTCGCATGGAAGAAGATGAGTTTCAATTTTTTGCAGTTGTTAGACACAATCCTCCGGGCCTCCAGAAGACTGGTCAACAGTAAGTGGACTGTTTACAGGGTCAAATCCGCCGCTCAGGTAGCGCACGATCGCTGTTGCGACCACGGCGGCTGTCTCGGCTCGGAGAATAAGGGGGCCTAAAGAAAAAACGGTGAAATTCCACTGCTGAAGAGTATGCAGATCCTCTGCGTGAAGGCCGCCCTCCGGGCCGAGTACCAGACAGACAGGACCGGGCTGTTCGGAAAAATGCTTTGATAATGCAAACATCTTTTCATGTTCATAGGCAACCAGCCGGTGTCGGAAGCTGGAGAAGTCGGCATGTGCGAGATCCGTAACCGGCAGAATCCGCATGGGTCTAGTGCGGCGGCACTGTTTACATGCTTCAATGACTATCCGGTGCCACCGTTCGAGCAATCTGGTATGCGGTCCGTGGTTTTCACAGTAACGAGATTCAAGAGGAAGCAAGGCATGCACGCCTAATTCGGTGGCTTTCTGCACCACAAGATCCATCTTTTTCCCTTTGAGCAGACTCTGCGCCAGGGTCAGAGGAAACCGCTCAGGAGAGATTTCAACCCGCCTCTCGTCAATGACGAGCGTAACACTGTTTTTGGCAGCTGTTTCCAGTACAGCAGTGTACACGTTTCCTTTTCCGTCGAACAGTTCGATTCTTTGTCCGAATTTAAGGCGGCACACTGAGGTGATGTGCCGGGCTTCTGCACCGGTGAGAACAACACGGCCGTCAGGTCGGATCTTATCAGTCAGGAAGAAACGTCGCATACCTGCTTTTTTAGCATAAAGTTGCGCCTGATGCAGCTATGATTCTGTTGATCAGCCAACGGCGTAAAGATTGTTTTTGGGGATGTTGGTATCGTCTTTGCGGCGATAGATATCAATTCTCGCCGGAACCGCAGTGTCAAGAGGTCGGCTGCTCGTCAGGACGAACGGGTAGGAGGAAAAATCCGGGAAGTATGTATCACCGGGGAATGCTTGAGAGATAACGGTGAGGATCAGTGTGTCGGCAAGGGGAAGCGCCTCCTTGTACAAGCGTGCACCACCGGCGATAAAGACCTTCTCCGCTTTTCTGCAGGACAAGAGTGCTTCATCAAGGCCAGCAGCTATTTGACAGGCCGGATGCGCACGAAAGTCCGGCTGAGAGGTGAGCACAATCGTCTTTCTCCCCGACAGGGGGCCACCGATGGACTCATAGGTCCGTCGGCCCATGATAACCGGAAAGCCCATGGTGACGGCTTTGAAATGGGCAAGGTCTTCCGTGATCCGCCAGGGAATGGTATTATGATAGCCTATGACGCGGTGAACGGTCAGGGCAGCGATGATGATCAGTTCCATGCACGATGCACTGCTGTGATGTACAGTTGAGAACATACCAGCCGACAGCACTCTTAGCATAAATTGTATACCAACTCAAACGGGAATACGGACGGCTGTAACAGCGGGGGTGAGTTATGCATTTTTTAATTTTTGGGGCAGGAGCCTTGGGGCAGGCCATCGGTTGCATGCTGGCCGCAGACGGTCATCAGGTTGACCTGCTGATACGATCTCGTTTTCTTAATCATCTGCAGGAAACCGGGTTGAAGGTGCACGGTGTTCTGGGCACATTTCAGGCCCCGCCGGAACAGCTGGGCCTTCTGACCAGTCTGAAGGCCCGCAGTGGTGCTTCCTATGATATCATCCTGCTGACGACTAAAACCTATGACACCGATTCGGCCATTACTGCGATCGCCGGCTTGAGCAGCTGCTATTGTCCGGTGGTGTCCATGCAGAACGGCTGCGGTAATTTGGAAAAACTCGAAGCACGACTCGGTCGCGAACGCAGTCTTGCAGCCAGAATCATAACGGGATTTGAGATTGAGCAGCCCGGAGTTGTACAGGTCACGGTTTCTGCAGATGCCGTTCATGTCGGAGGGTGCGTGGCCGGCGTTGTTCCGGCGGCTGCAAGGCGACTGGCCGATGCATTGACAGGTGCCGGGCTGCCGACCGTCGCCGTTCCGGACATCTATCAGTCGCTTTATGCAAAACTTCTGTACAACTGCACTCTGAATCCCCTAGGGGCAATTCTCGGCGTTCATTACGGTTTACTCGGAGAGAGTGAAGAAACAAGAATGCTCATGGACCAGGTGATTGATGAAACCTTTACAGTGCTCACGACCATGGGGGGATCAATGCCCTGGCCTGATGCTGTTGCTTATCGCGAAGTTTTCTACGGACAGCTGCTGCCAGCCACCTCCAATCACCGTCCCTCAATGCTGCAGGATCTTGAGCAGCATAAACCCACAGAGGTCGAGGCCATGGTCGGGTACGTCTCAGCTCAGGGGCGTATATACGGAGTGCCGACGCCGTGTTGTGATTTTCTCACCGCCCTTGTTCGTTTCAAAGAACAACAGAGCATTCGCTGAAGCTCTTTGCACTGGCGCAACCGGTTCAAGACGGTGGCGGACAGTGCAACGTCCTGCGGATTTTCTATCGGATCAACAGGTCATTGACCTGATCCGTCAGCGGATTTCAGTCGGTATCCGGACTGTCGTCGATCGGCATACCGAAAGCCAGCCGCAGTTTTCGATCGATATCAGTCATGGCAGTCGGGTGTTCCTTGAGGAACTTTTTCGCATTTTCCCGACCCTGACCGATGCGCTCGTCCTGATAACTGTACCAGGAACCGCTCTTGTCGATCAGACCGTTGGCAACACCAAGGTCAAGCAGGTCTCCGGTTCTTGATATTCCTTCGCCGTAAACAATGTCGAATTCAGCCTGTTTGAATGGCGGTGCCACCTTGTTTTTGACGATTTTAACCTTGGTTTGGTTACCGATCGAGTCCTGTCCTTCCTTGATGGTGCTGGTCTTGCGGATGTCAATACGGATGGAGCTGTAGAATTTGAGCGCGTTCCCGCCGGTGGTGGTTTCAGGATTACCGAACATAACTCCTATTTTCATGCGGATCTGGTTGATGAAAATCAGCACGGTGTTCGTACGGGAGAGCACGCTGGTAAATTTCCGCATGGTATGACTCATGAGCCTGGCCTGGAGGCCGACGTGCTGATCACCGACATTGCCGTCAATCTCGGCTCTTGGCACGAGTGCAGCCACCGAGTCAATGACCACGACATCGATGCCGCCACTGCGGATCAGAATCTCGGCGATTTCCAGAGCCTGTTCACCGTAATCAGGTTGGGAGATGAGCAGATTGTCGACATCAACTCCTAACCGTTCCGCATAGGCAATATCCAGGGCATGTTCAGCATCAATGAAGGCGGCGTTGCCACCGCGTCGCTGCGCCTCGGCAATAACATGGAGGGCAAGAGTGGTTTTTCCGGAAGATTCGGGCCCGTAGATCTCAGTTACCCGGCCCCGCGGCAGACCGCCGACACCCAGCGCCAGATCGATGGAAAGAATACCGGTTGGTATAACCGGAATATTTTCCCGTTCTGTTGAACCAAGGCGCATGATTGAACCTTTACCGAATTGGCGGTGAATCTGTGTGATGGCATTATCAATGCTTTTCAGGCGCCCTTCACTGTTGTCTGTCGTTTTGTTCATGAACAACTCCTTATTGAGCTGGATTAAAGTCGAGGAGGGCCCGGCGCACCATGTCTATGGCGGTATGTGCGGTCTTCTCCTGAATCTGACGGCGCGATCCGTGGAAGTGGTGAACACGGCTGCTGACATGCCCGCAAAAGGCAAGTCCAAGGTATACCGTGCCGACCGGTTTGTCTGCTGTACCTCCGTCAGGGCCGGCAATGCCGGTTGCTGCAACAGCTATATCACAACCCAGATGGCTGACTGTACCACCGGCCATGGCCTGAGCCACGCTGTCGCTGACAGCCCCCTCTTGAACAAGGATCCCAGCCTTGACACCCAGCAGACGCTCTTTGAGCTCGTTGGCATACACCACTGCTCCGCCTTTAAACCAGCGGGAACTCCCCGGTATTTCAGTCAGTGAGGCGGCAACGAGTCCGCCCGTGCAGGACTCGGCGACTCCAAGCATCAGACCATGCTTCATAAGCAGATCACCGGTCACTGCTGCCAGGGTGTCATCATTGAAACCGTACAGGTAGGGCCCCAGGGCATCACGAATAAAGGTATCGACTCGCAGGAATTCGGGATCTTCTTCACCTTTTTCCAGATGATGGAAGGTCAGGCTGACATGTACTTCTGCTCCGACCGGATAGTAGCCGATCTCGATGTTTTGGTGTTCCAGCGGTCTGAGACGTTTGTTGATGTCAATCTCATAGAGACCGCAGGTACGGTAGATCCGCTGATAGACAGGCCGGGCATGCCCGGCATCGAATGCCTGCAGACGAGGCACAACCTCATTGCGGAGAAGGAGTTCCATCTGCGGCGGGACGCCGGGTAGAAAGTAGAGCGGCTTGTTATGGTACCAGAGGAGATAGCCGGCCATCCGGCATTCAGGATCCAGCACCTCCACACCTTCGGGAAGATTGGCCAGTTTGGCCAGAGAGGTTGCCGCCCGTTCACCTTTGCCTAAGCGTGATTCGATATTGGCCTTTACTCCGGGATGAACAGCTCCGTTAAGGCCGAGGGCCTTGATCACCGCCTCGTTGGTCAAATCATCACTGGTCGCACCTAATCCACCGGTGACCAGAATAAAATCGCTGCGTTCAACCGCTGCCTTGAGAGTGGTACCGATCAGTTTGAGATCGTCACCGATAGTATGCATGGCCCGGATCTGGTGGCCAAGCAGGAACAGATGCCGGGCAGCAAGACCGCTGGTCGTGTTGAGGATACGACCCGAGGTCAGTTCGTCGCCAATGGCAATTATTTCTCCAATCATTTGTATGCCTCAAAAATTGCGGGACGCAGGTTACCCGGTTTAATGAGTTTCCTCAAGATCGTCATCAACGATAGTGCCGACAGGACATCCGTTTTCAATACCGGTACATCTGACTGAAACCACCTGATGAAGCACGTGTGAAGGACCGGGAAACTGGAGCGGCAGATAGTTTTCCGAAAATCCCTGGAGCAAGCCGCTCTTTGTCTGACGCCGTTCAACAAGAACTCGATGCACACGGCCGACGTTGTCCTGATATCGAATCCGACGCTTCTCTGTATCCAGCGTGCGCAGCCGCTGTACTCTCCTCTCTTTGACAGGCCCGGGCAGCTGCCCGGGCAGGGAGGCCGCAAGGGTTCCGGGTCTTCGGGAGTAAGGGAAGACGTGGAGGTAGCCGATATTCAGTCCGGCCAGCAACGCATAGGTATTTTCAGCTTCTTCATCGGTTTCGCCTGGAAAACCGGCAAGAACGTCGCAACCGATGGTTATCCCCGGTAGGGTATCTATCACCCTCCTGATAACAGCAGCAAACCGGGCGCCGGTGTAGTGCCGGTTCATTCGGGCCAGGACGGTATCATCACCGCTTTGAAGCGGGATGTGCAGGTGCGGCATGAAGTTGGCGTGTCTCTCCATCAGTTTAAGGAGGTCTTCGTTTACTTCACCGGGTTCAATGGAACTCAGGCGGATGCGGTAGGATGGAAACGTGCGGCAGAGTTGATCGAGCAGGCTGTAAACGGTTTCACCTTCATCAAGGTCAAGGCCGTATTTCCCGACATTGATACCGGTAATGACCAGTTCACGATAGTTCTGTTCGACAAAAGTTCCTGCCTGTTTCAGCACATCGGCCAGAGGCAGACTGCGACTCGGACCCCGGGTAAAGGGTACAATACAGTATGTGCAGAAGTTGTCACATCCGTCCTGAATGCGAAGATAGGCACGGGTGCGTTCACGGAACCGGACAACAGGCAGTTGACAGATCGATCGATTTTCCCGTATCCGACCCATGAGCAGTACCAGGTCTGGTGAATGCTCGCTCAAAGCAGTGGCCACCAGGCGATGTTTGTTGCCGTTGCCAATGACAAGCAATGGGGTGGTTGAGAGATCAAACACGGCTTCCGGATCCATTTGAGCGTAGCAGCCGGTGACGACTATCTTAGCGCCGGGACGCCGGTGAAGGACCCGCCTGATCAACTGCCGTGACTGCTGGCCGGCTCTGGCAGTCACCGTGCAGGTATTGATGACATAGATGTCCGCTTCAGCATGAAATGGTACTATCTGGCAATCAGCCGCTTCGAAACCGCTTGCAAAAGCAGCGGATTCGAACTGATTTACCTTACAGCCCAGGGTGGTGATCGCAACGCGTGTCTTCATATCTCACCGTCATTCCTGTCGATCACTGCACTGCCGATGACGCGGTTGTCGCTGTAGAGCACTGCGAACTGACCCGGTGTGACGGCCCGTTGCGGGGTGGCAAAGGTGAGGGACCAGCTCTCAGTGCCGCTGGCTGTCAGCTCGGCCGGTGCAGGTATGTGCCGGGAGCGCAGTTGCACAAGACCGCGCCAGGGCAGAGACGGGGGCTCATGGGTCCAGCGCAATGCACGCAGCGTACAGCGACCGGTAAAGAGATCGTCCTGCTTTCCAACAACGATTCGGTTCTGTTGTTTATCAAGCCGGACCACATACCAGGGTGTTGTATCCGGTAGGCCAAGGCCCCGGCGTTGACCGACAGTGTAGTGCCAGACACCGCGATGCTGTCCGATGTGGCGGCCGTCCATGGTTACAATCGGACCGGGCTGCTCTTCAAGGCCGTGCTCTGCCCAAAAAGCAGACAAACCCTGATGAAGAAAACAGACATCCTGACTCTCCTTATCGCTGTAATGAAGGTTCAAGCCGGCAGCCTTTTTATACACCTGATCTTTTGTCCAGCTTCCCAGGGGAAAGGTCACAGTCTGAAGTTGTTCCGCTGTAAGACGGGCGAGAAAATAGGATTGATCCTTACCCCTGTCTATTCCGCGGGCCAGAAAAGAAGAACCTTCATGATCTTCTATCCGGGCATAATGACCTGTGGCAATGCGATCCATCCCCTTTTGAAACATTGCCTGTGCGAGCAGGCCGAATTTGATGGTTTCGTTACAGTAAATACAGGGGTTGGGCGTAAGGCCGGACAGATAGTTGCTGATGAAAGGGGTGACAACCTGTTCGGTAAAGGTTTGGCGCAGATCAACTACGGTCAGAGGGGTCGACAGCTGTTGAGCAATCTGTTGTGTGCGCCGGCACTGTACATCTGCCTGAGGAAGGGGCAATAACATATGGAATCCGTGAATACGATATCCTTTCTGTAAAAGAAGCAGCGCGGCTATGGTGGAGTCGACACCTCCGCTCATAGCGATTCCGACTGTCTGGTGGTTCATGAACAATAGTTGGATGAAAGGCCGGCAATAAACTACAAAGGGATGTGTACCCCGGTCGATTCGTCGACGGACAGAGGAGGGGTTTATAACAGCGAGGTTAAGATTTCGCAGTTGCGGCAGATGGCTATTTTTTCCTTCCAGTCAGTGTCAACAGTACCTTTACAAGGCGTACCGCTGAGAAACCAGCAGAGCTGACCTGCCTGGAATTCCCACACCGGGCACTCTTTCTTGTGCTCGCATTTTTTGATATTCCAGCAGTCTTTGCTCCGTCGGGCCTGGGTATCTCTTCGTTGGTTGATTGCCAGAAAATAGAGCTGGCGTTCAACATGAAGCGGTATGCTTCGCCAGCCCTGTTCATAACTTTGTATGGCCTTTAAAGAGACTCCCAGAAGTTCGGCAAGATGTTTTTGCGTCTTGCCTAACTTGGCCCGTAATTTAATAAAGGTCTCACGATTCATGTCGCCGTGTCTGCTCTATTTTGTTAATTTCAGATTGAAATTACCACACGATGAGAGGTTTGCCAAAGTTTTTGTGTGTGTACTCTCATACGAAGTCGATCAAACACCGGAACCGTCGGCTCAGATCTGGCAAAAGGCAGGAGAATCGTGTATTTTAAACGCCATTTAACGGCCGGCTCACTTTAATCGGCCAGAGGAACGAGCATCATGATTGAACAGGAAAAATACAACGGAACCGGTATTGTACGGCTGAGGCGGGCGCTGCACTGCTCTTATGTAGGTTTGACCACCGCCTATCGTAATGAAGAGGCCTTTCGTCAGGAACTCCTTGTCTGTCTGATTCTGATACCGGTCGCCTGTTGGCTTGGTCACACCAACACGGAACGGGCGCTCCTTGTTGGCAGTCTTCTCATCCTGCTGATTATTGAAATTCTTAACTCAGCTGTTGAGGCAGTGGTCGACCGCATCGGGCCGGAGCGCCACGAACTTTCCGGTTTGGCCAAGGATCTTGGTTCTGCTGCCGTCTTTTTAGCTATTGTCCTGATTGTGGTGGTTTGGTCCCTTATACTGTTCACCTGATACGAGGTGACGTTTACTCTCTGTTTTACATGCAGTTCAGTGCAAGCTGAACTCATGGCCGCCCGTTTCTTCCTTTTCTGCTACAAGAGTATCCTGCCGGAGTGTACGGATAGTCTGTCCGCCTCAACGGCCCCGTTGTTTTCATCAGGCTCCATCAATGTGTCCGTCGGAAGGCCAGCCGATCGTCTCAAATCTCAACGGGAAGCGGCCTTGCTTTTTTTTACTTTCATCTCGGACTTAGATTCAACCGTTCGATTCAAGAGAGCAGAAAAATCATACGAATCTTCGGTCAGCACGCAAGAGGCGTGCGCAAAAAAATAATTCGTGTTATTTTCCGGCAACTGTTAAAGGAAACAGGGGCTGAAACATCATCTCTTCAAACTCGTATCATGAAGGAGTCACCTATGCGTTGCAAACACCTGCTTGCTGCATGTAGTTGTCTGTCTGTTGTTTTGAGCTGCACCGCCCTCAGCCACGCCCATTTCGGCTGTATTATTCCATCCGATGATATCGTCACTCAGGAAGATTCTAAAAATATCCGGGTGGCGCTTAAATTTATTCACCCCATGGAAGGGCAGTACATGGAACTGGCCAAACCGAAGCAGTTTGGTGTGCAGCATGAAGGAAAACACACTGATTTACGTGCTGCATTGACTGCGTCCACCGGTAAGGGGGGGGATCAGGAAAAAGGACTTACGTTTTGGCAGACTGATTATACTATTAAGCGCCCCGGCGATTATACATTCTACATGGAACCGGTTCCATATTGGGAGCCGGCCGAGGACACTTTTATTGTTCATTATACGAAGGTTTGTGTCAACGCACTCGGCAAGGAAGAGGGGTGGGATTCACCCGTGGGTCTTGAAACGGAAATTGTCCCCTTTACCCGTCCCTACGGCCTGTGGGCTGGCAATGTTTTCACCGGACAGGTGCTTGTTCAGGGAAAGCCGGCGCCTTTTACAGAAGTCGAGATCGAATATCTCAATGAATCTGCAGTCAATGCGAAAGAGATTGTCGCGCCAAGTGACCCTTTTGTCACCCAGACCCTCAAAACCGATGCAAAGGGAATGTTCAGTTACGTGATGCCGTGGCCGGGATGGTGGGGTTTTGCAGCCTTGAATACTGCCGACTGGACTGTGAAAAAAGATGGGGCTGAAAAACCTGTTGAGATCGGTGCAGTGTACTGGGTCTTTGCCACTCCGGTACCTTAACCCCGGTGTTGTGACTGATTGAGGATGCATTATGCGACGCATTTATCGGTATCTTTTGATCTTTTTCATTCTGATGGGAGTGGGGGCCGGATCTGTCCGGGCGCATAAGGTGAACCTGTTTGCCTATGTCGAAGACGGGAGAGTCTACACGGAAAGTTATTTTCCAGACGGGATAAAGGTTAAAGGAGGGAGCATCGAGGTGCAGGATGTCAGCGGTGCAACCCTGTTGAGGGGAACCACCGATGACCAGGGGCTCTTTTCCTTTCCCCTGCCCAAAAAGGAGGATCTCACCATCGTTCTCAATGCCGGTATGGGGCATAAGAGTACGTATCTGCTGAAAAGATCGGAGATGTGACTGTGCGCCTGCGCAAGAGCAGACGGGTTGTACATCTGGTGTTCTGGTTGTCGGTCTCCATGCTGACTGTCCCGTTCACCGGTTGGACAGCCGGACAGCAGCCTGCACCTGAATCCTCGGCGCAAGCACCGGAGCGGCAGAGAGACTGTGCAGCTGTGCTTGCAGTTGTTGAGGAGCAAAATCGAAAATTGCAGCAGGAACTCCGGCACATTAAGCGGGAACTCACTCTGCTCAATCAGAATATGGAGAAACCGGGGATCAGAGAGGTTATAGCCGGTGTAGGTTTTATTCTCGGCCTGTTCGGTGCGGTTGCCCTGTTCAGTCTGCGCCGTCGCTTTCGGGCCGACAGGGAAGCGTGACCATGCACATTGCCGACGGTGTACTGCCCTTTTCCATAACAGCGGCCGGATATGCGCTGACCGTCTGCGGTGTCGGTATCAGTCTTCGCACGCTCCATAACGAGGACCTGCCAAAGATCGCGGTGGTCACAGCCTCCTTTTTTGTGGCCTCCCTTGTTCATCTTCCCCTTGGTCCGACCAGCGTCCACCTCCTCTTACCCGGTATTGTCGGAGCTCTGCTCGGTTCATCCTCCTTTCTCTCGATTACCATTGGTCTGTTTTTACAGTCTTTGCTCTTTCAGTTCGGCGGACTGACGGCCCTGGGTGCCAATGCCCTGATGATGGGAACCCCGGCCCTCATTTGCGGGTGGCTCTTCCGGCGTATCCGGGGGCAGACCCGTACCTCAAATGCCGTCGCCGGAGCCCTGGTCAGCGGTATCGGCACCATGATGGCGGCATGCATTCTGGCCGCTTTGCTGATGACCGCCGGTGAGGATTTCTGGGGCGTTGCTAGGGTGGCGATGATCGCCCATATACCGGTTATTGTGGTGGAAGCTTTAGTCGGAGCGGGAATTGTCAGCTTTCTCTACCAGGTCAAGCCAGAGTTGCTGATCCCGGGAGCAGCTTCCGGTTGACTCTTATGAAAAACCAGGTTTCAAAGGTCATCGTCCTGGATACCCTTGAAAGCTCTGCCCTTGCCATCGTCACCGTGGCGGTGGTCTCGCTTCTTGTTGTCCTCTTCAGACGTCGCAAAAAACATCGATACTCTGACAACCGCGAGCCGGACTGGTCCATTCCGGTTCTTGATGCTCAGTCTGACGGCTCATCATTTTTTCACTCCTGGCATCCTTCAGTCAAGGTGGGAACACTCTGCGCCTCCTGTTTTCTGATCGTCTCACTCAATACACTAACCTGGTCCCTGGCAGCTGTCGGGATCTGCATCCTTGCCGTTTTATTGGCCCGTACCCCGTGGGAACGCCTGTCGCGACGCCTGGTCGCAATAAGCGGGTTTCTCGCCATGCTCGTTGTTCTTTTACCCTTCACCAGTGCAGTCCGTCCCGAAGATACGGTTTTCCTGATCTTCGGGATGGAAAACTGGCCCTTTCACCAGCGTGGTCTCATTGTAGCTTTAACCATTGTCTGTAAGGCGGTCAGCGTTGTCCTTCTGATGGAACCCATGCTCGCCACAGCTCCTTTTTCCCGCACCCTGCAGGGATTTTCGGGGCTCGGACTTCCCCGGAAGCTCCTGTCCATGATCGCCCTGTGTCATCGTTATCTTTTTGTTTTTCGGGAAGAGATCTTATACATGCAACGGGCCATGCGTGTACGTGGTTTTGTGCCTCGCACCAACCTTGCCACTATGCGCATCATGGGTAACTGTTTTGGTATGCTGTTTATCCGTTCCTTTGAACGGACAGAACGGATTTATGAGGCCATGCTGAGCCGCGGGTACCGGGGGAGTTTCCCCGCAGGTCCCGAACCGCCCAAAACGGTTTACGATTTTATAAAAGCAGCCATATGCCTTGTGATCGCCCTCCTGTTGCTGTCAGTTGACAGGATAATGCCGTCACCTTTGCTCTGATGTTTTTTGCAACTCTTACTTCCTGAAAAAGGTTCCTGTGTCCGCACCGTCGAATAACCTGCCGCCTGTCGAGAGCCAGCCGCCCCTGTTCTCCATCCGGCAACTCACTTTCACCTATCCGGACGGTACCCCCGGTCTGCAGGGAGTGACACTGGATATCCATACCGGCGAACGGATAGCTCTGCTCGGTCTTAACGGCTCCGGAAAATCCACACTCGTTCGTCATCTGAACGGGCTCAACGCTGTACAGAAAGGGATCTGCCTGTTTGAAGGACGAAATATCGAATCCGAACCGGGCGCGGTCCTGCGACAGCGGGTTGGTCTGCTGTTTCAGGATCCTGATGATCAGCTTTTTTGTTCGACCGTGTATGAGGATGTCGCCTTTGGTCCTCGTAATCAGGGCAAGGATGAAGCCCGGGTCGATGAGCTGGTCCGGGGCACCCTGGCAGCCGTCAGTCTTGATCATCTGCTCTGCAAATCAGCCCATAATCTGAGCTACGGCCAAAAGAAACGGGCCGCACTGGCCGCAGTACTTGCCATGGAGCCCGATGTACTGATCCTAGATGAACCGACGGCGAATCTTGATCCCTTTCAGGAGAGGCTGATCAGGGAGCTGTTGGCAGGATATGCAGGCACCCTCATCATCATTGAGCACGATCTGTTTTTTCTTCAGGGCCTCTGTGATCGTGCTCTTGTGCTGGTTGAAGGCCGGGTTGAGCATGACTGCCCTCTTGATGACCTGCTGCAAAATCCACGGCTTCTGATTGCATGCGGCCTTGATTTCACCTTTCGTTGTACCGGCCCTGACAGTGCTGCCGCGACTGCCGGGCTTAAACCTTCCCGGATCATCCATGGGGAGAAGACCGGTGGTGATCATCTCCGGTCACCCCGTACCGGAGAGCCGTTCATTGAGCTGCAGCGGTACAGTTACCGCTATTCAGACGGGACGACTGCTCTTCGCGATATCAGCTTCAGCCTCTTTACAGGAGAGACCGTGGCCCTGATCGGCGAAAACGGGGCCGGCAAGTCGACTCTGGCTCTTTCTCTGCTCGGTTTGTACCGGGGTGATGGTCATCTGCTGCTTGCAGGGGAACAGGTGTCCGAAAGTGAACTGTCACGCCTCTGGCAGCGGGTCGGCATGGTTTTTCAACACTCCACGGAGCAGCTGTTCTGCCCGTCCTGCCGGGAAGAGGTTGCATTCGGACCACGGCAGGTGGGGTTAACCGATGCTGAGGTTGAGCATCGTACTCAGGAGGCTCTGACACTGGTCCGTCTTAACGGCTACGAAGAGCGGGTACCTCTGAATATGAGTCATGGTGAACAGAAACGGCTGGCAATCGCCGCCGCCCTCAGTCTGCACCCGGATCTGCTGATTCTGGATGAACCGACCGCCGGACTTGATCTTCGCAGCGAGGCCCTGCTTTTGCAGATCCTGTCAGATCTCCCCATGACGAAACTGCTCATCACCCATGATCTCACTTTTATCAGCCGCTTGAGCCGGCGGACAGTGGTCCTGCACCGGGGACGGATCATCCGCGACTACGCGACCTCTGAGTTTTTAAATGACAGGCGGCTGGAGGAGATTGCCGGGCTGGATTACGGCTACAAAAGATGCTGTTATCAGGCCATGGAGAAAGCTCTCGAAAAAAGGTCTGATTTTGTTCAGGATAACCAGCTGTGAAAAGCGTCACGTCATGAAAAGCGGCATGCCTTGCAGGAACCTCAACACCAGGCTGACACAGAAAAGACCGGTTCTGATTCTGTGACGCAACGTCAGTCCGGGATCGATTAAAAATTTTCATGTTCACCGTGGCAGGGTTGACGAAGATCATGATTTCCGGTTATGATGTGCCCTTAGTCAATGACATGCGCCTGTAGCTCAGCTGGATAGAGCATCGGACTTCGAATCCGAGAGTCGGGAGTTCGAATCTCTCCAGGCGCGCCACTGTACGTGAAGGAAGCAGATGTTTCTCTGCTTCCTTTTTTTATGCGGATTTTTCAGGGCTGCGCCCGGTTACACTTCGTTTTTTCAGTCAGCCTGCAATGTAAACAGGGGTTAGTTTCGTTTCTGGCTTATTCGAATAAACTGTCTGACTATTTTCGTTAACCTATTATGCTTCGATGGCTGTTTGCTGTTGCCGTTCAATATGTTGTCTTTTTCCAATCAGCACTCTTTTCAATGCACCAGTGAAACAGGTGCTTAGGGTGAAGAACGCTTGTTTTTATGAGGGGTGTTGTATTAACTGAGTTTGTGTTTGGTGTCGTTGAAAAGGGCGACAACGTATCCTGGTTTTGTAAAAATACCTTGCCGCCGGTAAAAGTCATGAAGAAAAGAAGAGGACCCTCTGGATTCTTTCCGCCATGGGATCGATCCTGAAGGATCAGCAATGGAAAGATCAGTGCACAATTTAAAGAAAACCTGTCAGTTGTGAACGTGCTGATCCGGCTGGAAGAACTTCCGCAAAAAAGAAAAGGCGTGTTAACTCTGCTGTTAACACGCCTTTCTTATCTGGCGTCCCCAACCGGATTTGAACCGGTGTTGCCGACGTGAAAGGCCGGTGTCCTGGACCTGACTAGACGATGGGGACGAAATGATGTGCAGTGGTGGGTCGTGCGCGATTCGAACGCGCGACTCTCTGCTTAAAAGGCAGATACTCTACCGGCTGAGTTAACGACCCTTTAATTGAAAAAATTTCTGTACCTTTTTTTCCACTTGGTGTCAACGAAAATTAAAGACTGTAAAAGATATTTTCTGAAGAGAGAGCAGTACCTTGATTGATGCCGGAGAGGGAGCCGAGGGGTTCTTGTTCATTTCTCGCTGGTTTCACAGCTGGTTTACGAGTACAATTCTACAGGTCGAATCAACAGTTCTGCGGATGGTTTTCTGTCCGTTGAGTCTACAGGTAGTGGTTATCATGGGTTTATTATCAGGTTCAGCATCATTTACACGTTTCACGGTGGTGGGAGAATTACCGGCCTCGTTCTGGGAATTTGCTGCACAGCGGATTGCCGCTCTGCGTTTCAAAGACATCGATGACACCATGGATGAATTTTCCATCGGCTGGGTATCGGTGGCTGATATGTTTGATTCTGATTTTGCGTACAGCAGCTATGCTGCCGGCGATTACCTTGTTTTGACCATGCGGGTCGACGAACGCAAGGTGGCTCCCTCTGTGCTGAAAAAGTATGTGATGAAGGAAGAAGAACGACTGAAGAAAGAAAAACAGGTGCCTCGCCTCAGCCGGTCTGCCCGTGTGGAGATCAGGGAACGGGTGCGGGCAGAGCTCATTCGTCGTTCACCGCCGGTGCCGCTGACCTGTGATCTGTACTGGAGTCTGGCCGACAACACCGTCCTTTTCTTTTCCACAAGCAAGAAAGCGATCGCCTTACTGGAAGATCTCTTCAAGGAGACGTTCCAGGTTTCCCTCGTCCTGCAGATTCCCTGGCTGACCGGTCTGCGCATGGCAGACGAGGAAGCCCGTGATCAGTACGAATCCATGCGCCCCGCTTTGTTACTCTAACTGGAAGTCTTTCCAATCCCTTTGATTATCCCGATGGAGACAGAATGAACAGTTCCTTGCTCGCCCTGATTGCTGCGGCTGTCCTGATTGTGGTTGTTCTTGTGCTAAAAAAACGATCAGACCGCCCGAAACCCCCTCCTGTCACAGAAGAAGTACAGGCTGACGCGATCGCTCTTGCCGAAGAAACCGTTGAAAAACAGGCCGCTGTCTCTGAAGAACAGGAGGCGGCTGCTGATACCGGTGAAAAGTCGCCCGTTTCCATTGATGAGCCGGTTGATACTCCACAGGAGATGATACCGGAAACCAAGGAAGAGGCTGCGGGTGGTGATCCGGCCGGAGAATCTGAGCTGACAGCTGAGCTGGTGGAGGTGGAGGCCGCTGAAACCGTGGTCGTGGAGGATCAGGCGGAAGAGATCGCAGAACCGGAAGAGTTGCAAGAAGAGACTGAAGTTGCGGCTGTACCGGAAGAAGAGGTGAAAGAGCAGGAACCGGAGGTGCCCTACCTGGCCGCTGACCTGGAAGAAAGCGATGTTGATACGGTTGTCTTTGAAATTGACGAAGAGGACGGATCGCCGGAGCTGCAGTCTGCAGAAGTCGAACCTGTGTCCTCTGCTGTCAATTCAGAGCCGGAGATCGTGATCAGTTTTGATGAAGAACCTGGCATACCTGTCGACGAGCCAGCTGATACCGCGCTGGAACTTCTTGAGGAAACAGAACCTGCGGCAGTTGAACCCGGGGAGGAGACCACGGCTGCTGATGCGACTGCTGATGAAAAAGCCTCTGCAGAGGCCCTGACAACGGCTCAGGAGGAAGTATCTGCCGCAGAACCGGAAGACGAGGCTCCTCCTGTTCCTGTCCGGAAGGAAGAGAAAGGAGAAGAGAGAGTCGGGGAAGATGCGCCGGCAGACGTTCTTGCTGAAGATACGCCGACGGATACGGCTGCAGTCCCGTCAACCGGGCAGGATGAACCGGAGGGGCTGACAGCCGACTCCGGACAGGCGGCAGAAAGTGCGGTTTCTGATGAACAACCGGACGAGACCGACCCGGCTGTCTCCGAACCAGAGCGTACACCTGATCAGGTCCACTTGACCCTGGAGACATATTCTGAGCGGATGTATGCGCTGGAAGAGCGTCAGCGTGCGCTGGTGAACGAGGCCATCACACGCCGTGATGATACCCGGCGTGACCGGCTGCAACGGGAACTGGTGGTGATGAATGAAAAAATTGCGCTTCTGGCCGACAGTTACACGGAAGAGATATCCGCATATCAGCAGGTGTTGCGGGTTATGACGCAGTTGCAGTCAGAAGGTGCGGCATCGACGGATCTGGAGGAAGCCGTGAGGTGTCTCCGCAACGGGGATTCTGAAAAGGCAGAGGCCGTCTTGCTCGTGTTGAGTCAGGAATTGCAACCGGGTGCAGCTCTGGCGGCCTACGGCTGCGGCCGTCTTGCTGAATGCCGGGTTGATCTCCAGCAGGCGCTCACTCTGTACCGGCAGGCCGTCAAACAGGATCCGGACAATCCGGACTACCTGCGGGCCGCAGGCCGTGTCGCCCGCAGCCTTTATCAGTATAAAGAGGCTTTGCCGTGGCTGGAAAACTATGTGAAGTTAAAAAAGAACAGCAGCAGCCATGATATGGTCGGATTTGCCCTTGCACAAAGAGAACTGGCCTACACCTATGTATTAAGTGGTAGCTATCAGAAAGCAGGGCCGCTCTATAAAGAGGCCATGACCGGTATAGCAAGAAGACTTGGTGAAGATCATCCGGAGATGGCTGTCAGCTGGCAGCAGATAGGGGAGTTGCAGGAGACCCTGGGAGAGTATGACAAGGCGGTTGCTCTCTATCAGAAAGCCATCTCCATCCTGGAGAAAAAACGTGGAACCGAACATCCGTCCCTGGCCAACCTCCTGACAAGGCTGGCAGCACTGTATGTGGAACTGGAACGCGAGAAAGAGGCGGTGGCAATGTATGAGCAGCTGGTTCGGATCCAGGAAAAAGTCCTCAGGCCAACCCATCCGCAGCTCGTTATCAGTCTGAACAATCTTGCTGAGGCCTATCGGCTCGATGGACGTTATGTTGAGGCCGAGGCATGCTATCAGAAAATATTGGCGATCAATGAGACCGTACATGGTCCGGAGCATCCGAGCGTGGCCGCGGTGTTACAGGAATTGGCGAAGTTGAGCACGAGCCAGCGTCGCCCTGACGACGCCAGACGTTATCAGGAACGAGCCGCTGCAATTTTTCAAAAAGTTGTGGATGATTCGGAAAAAACGTCTAAGAAAGAAGAGCTGACCCTGGAGTTCGATTAAAGCGTTCAGTGATCTGGCGCTTCAAAGAGACGAAAGAGCTGGTACGGACTGATTTTTAGAATAACGATGTTGGATGGTTCAGATGGATCTGGTTGATCTGATACAGGAAAAAAGATTTCTGGGGCAGGAGTTTCTGGCCTGGCTCTGGTACAAATCAGAAGAACGGGGCGGCAGTGTTGAGGTACCGGGCCGGGGTGACGTGCTCGTTGTGTTTGAGAAACATATGCTGCTGGAATATGGAGAAGGCGAGGCCAACGAGAAATTGATTTGTCGGGGGCTGCAAACTGAATTAAAAGAAGCGCGTGCCGGACTCAGGCTGGCCAAGAAGCCGGAGCAGGCACGTATCCGTCTGGCGTGGGGTGAGTATGAGTTCAGTGTGACTCTGACAGCGGCGGTTTTTGAGTTTCGCAATGTGCGTCTTCCTAAAACTGTCGATGCCGCTGATGAAGGCAGTGATCCTGAAAGTCTGGAAGGGCGTATCCTTGAGCGGATCGCGCTTTTTGAAGAGCTGACCCGGCTTGTCGACGACCTCTTTCGTCTGTATATCAACATCCGTGCTTCACGGCTTTGGAATGAGGAACTGATCAAGATCCGTCACTGGATAGAGACAGACAGTCAAATCGATTAACTTTTTATAGTGTCTTTTATGGAATTTGAAACGGTGATAGGGCTGGAAGTACATGCCCAAGTAAAGACCAGGAGCAAGATTTTCTGCAGCTGTTCCACGCAGTTTGGAGCACCGCCCAACACTCAGACCTGCCCGGTCTGTCTGGGAATGCCAGGTTCTCTGCCGGTGCTGAACCGACAGGTGGTGGAATCGGCTCTCAGGCTGGGTCTGGCGACAGATTCGTCCTTTAACCGGGAAAACAGGTTTGCCCGCAAGAATTACTTTTATCCTGATCTGCCCAAAGCGTATCAGATTTCCCAGTTTGAGCTGCCGATCTGCGAACATGGCGCGCTTGAGATAGAGGTTGAGGGACAGTCGCCAAAACGCATTGGCATCACCCGCATCCATATGGAGGAGGATGCCG
>JAAYDD010000224.1 GCA_012729435.1 Desulfobulbus sp. | reverse complement strand
TTGGTGTATCCATATTCAGTGCAAAGAATACCGGGCCGGTCGGCCATTCAACCCATCCTACCCACCACCCCATGCTGCCTTCCCAGCCTGTCTTGGCGCGCAGTATCCAGTTGCGGCCCGCCTCCACAATCATGAGGTCTTTGATCAGGCGCTGATGCCTGATTTGAAAGGGCAGTTCATTTCGATAGAGTTTTTTGAGAAATGCGACCTGTTCCTGTGCCGAGATCCTGAGATTTCCTTCTAACCAGTAATCTCCACTTTTTGTTGAGGGATCCGCGTTGCCATAGTTCATTTTCTGCAGGTATTCCCGTGCCTTGTCCTCACCGATCTCTTTTGCAAACAGCTCATATACCCAGACCGCAGAACTTCGCATGGCTGATCGCAAGTTCTGGTCCTGGTTGTGAGCTGGAAAGCTCCTTTTGACCCCATCCCAGGGGAATATCTGAAACTCATCACGCACCAGACCCGCATCAAGGGCAAAAAGGGTATGTGGGATTTTGAATGTGGATGCAGGGGAAAAGCGTTTTTTCGACCGGGCACGATCAAAAACCAGGGTGGGACGATCTGACTGGCGTTCATCTGCCACAACCATCGTGCCTGTGGCCTGAAAAGCGCTGAAGAACCTCTTCCAGTCAGAACGCTCGAGTATGCTCTCCTGAGCCTGCACTGGAGTGCTCAGAAGAAGGATTGTACAGAGAATGATAAAGATTCGGATGGTCATGAATAGTTTTTGCGGATCAACCATCTGGCGGTTGGCAGGTTATGGTTGTAATGCAATGATATTAGAGAAGGCCCCTTGCGCACCCGGCGAGCCATTCCGCTATAAATGGGAGTGTCCCCAAACCCTTTCACGATAGCCTTCTCATCCGGACTGTACACCAGGCAGCACAACCACTTCTGCGGAATCGACCTGCACACCAGTAACATGTATCTCTGCATCCTGAATCAGGAGGGAGAGATACTGCTGCATCGCAACATTACGACCGGGCCGGCAACTGCACAACAAGCCGGTTTGCAGACACGGCAAAGGAAAAGCGTTGTCCATCCTGGCGCACAAGCTCGGTCGAGCCTTCTATTTCATGCTCAGGAACCGGCAGGGATTCAGTCTACAGAAATTCCTGACCGTATGCTCGAGGGGACGGGCGAGTCCGGCTCTGACTCCACGTGCAATGGCATGACCAAGTCGTTTTGAATGGGGTGGCACGAGGGTATGCGATTGTTTCCAGGACGCGGCAACAAAACCCTTGCCGCAACCACCTCGCCGCAGAGTGATGGGTTCATCGCTCCCGGATACTTTTATCTGTTGACAACCAGGGGGCTTCTAAGTGATTCGATACGCATTCCAAGAGGCGCGATGCCTCAGGGACGCATGCCATCATAAGCCCGCGAAGTTCCCTCGGACAGGGTGTCAGATCGTCTATGTAGAGAACCTTACCCCATGCCAAGAACTCAGCGAACCGGAAACCGGCGGCGCTCTGAACCGTGCCCCCATGCTTCAACGCAACGATTTGGTAAGACTGGGCCTGCTGCCAGCGTACTTGGGACAGAAACTCCTGCTCCTGAAAGTGCGGCCGGAGGGCACTGAAGGATGGAAAGCACGACAGAAGCTCCTCATCCGAACTGGCTACGAATATATCACTGGTCACACAATATTCTCCAGGCAATGCCTAACGATCGACATAGGCGGGAATAGCCCGATAGGGCTGTGATCCGCTTCATGCCGGTGTTATGGCCCTTTTTCGCCATTAATTACTTCTGAGGGCCACAGCGAAGCAGAATTCCACCCCGAAACCTCTTTGACGTATTCCTTCCAGACCTGACGCGCTCTAGTAAGATTTCCACTTGTTGCCCAACTCTTGTCAAGGTTCGCTAGATGATCATACTGGGGAACAGGCACTTCGCCAAGATTGGACCCATAAAGAAGCTGAGAATTGATGAAGCCAGCAACCTGATAGATAGTCTTGTGATGTGCCTTCAGGCGGTCAAGAGTCAGTGTCCTTTGTTTGTCCGACAAGCCTTTTCGTGTTTCGGGGGCCGATGCATGCGCGATAAATTTGTCTACGTATTTCTTGATATCCTCGCAACTCTCAATTTGGCTTTCGAGTAGAGCAAAGACATCGGGCTTGATTTTGTCAGTTCTCTTACGATTATCCGGAACTACTCCAGAAAGCCTGTCGAAGTTCTTGTGAACCAGTTCCGACATTTGCCAAGCCGTTGGACCCTGCATTGCGAGAGTTCCGGAGCTCCCACCGTCGCTGTCTATCGGCAAAGTCGACAGCCAATCTCGGCGCACAGCTTCGTAGTGGTATGGCAACCCATTATAGCAAACGTAGTTCTCTCGCGTAATCAAGTGGATGTTCTTCTCGATGTCTTTGAGAATGCTACGTAGTGATATGACGGCCCAGTCGGGACTATTTTTCGGTTTTTCGATAAGGCGTCTGATGGCTACAGCTTGGGTTGTGACAAACCCTGCATCAAGCAGATGACTTACCGGTCCGTTGAAACCTACGTCGTTCTGTGGTTCCGTAATCGCTAGACCTCTCAGTTCGTTTATTACACAAAACAGGGCGTAGTCCCAAACCATTGAATATATCTGACGGGATATCGCGTGCGGATCGTCTCCATTCAGCCAGTTCATCCATCTTGAGCGACTTTGACGAAATTTCTCTGCTTTTGGCTTGTCCTCGATATCACATTGGTCAATTGAGTAGGTGTAGTCGAATCGCATGCTCATTTTCTTGCCATAACAAGGTATCAGCTGGACGGAAGTGTCCAGCTGATACACTCAATGATGCTGTTAACGATAACAGCAAAAAACATGTCAAATCTGTTATATTTCACAATGAAATGATGCTTAAAAATCCAATGGGCTTTTTGCCTCTTTTGCCGTATTGTCTGGTATGCAGTGGGTATACATCATCGTTGTTCTCACATCGGTGTGGGCCGGCATCGTTTGGATTGTCTATACGTCGCAGTCAGCTTGTAAAAGATGGGTCGCGAAACTGTGGCGAAAAGTGTGCGATTTACCGCGCTTAGTAAGTTTTGCCATCCGTGCGGCTCTTTTCAACGCGCCCATAACCTGCGGTTCATGCAGGTGATATCGTCTCCATTCTTTTGTTCCTTAAATCAAGGTCAGTTCCTTTTGTGGCAGAAACCATTGCCGGAAGAAATCTTTTGCAGCAAACGGATACTTCCTTTCGAGTGAATCGATAAAAAACATTCCAGTATAGCCTGTTGTCACATCTTTTTCATGGAGTCTGCTCGATGTGCTGGGCTGTCCGCCGTTCAAAACGCAATCACATGCTCGCAGGTCCGGCTGTCGCCCATGACTCCCACGGTCTGGATGGGGAAAAGCACGGCAAGGACTGTCACACCTTGCGGTACCAGTCGCTGTCCTTCATCTCTTCCTGTACAATGGCATCCTCATTCGGATAAGCGGGGGAGACGCTCAGTTGGTGGTCACCAGAACTCCTTCCTGATACAGCTGACTTAAGATCTGTTTGTGCTGTTGCCAATCGATACGACCGTCTCGTTCCAATGCCGCCTGGTAGGCTGCCACTGCGGTGGGCTGTTCGAGCAGTCGCAGGGTGGTGCGGTAAAACCTGTGAGGTACAGTTATGATACCCCTGTTCGTGAACAGGCAGACTGTGCGCTGATAAGGAATCGGCTGCTGTTTGCCGGCGGCCAACTGTTGCAGCAGGGGAAGCAGGTCAAGATAATCCTGCTCATGCACGCTCATACGACTGCGGTCGAGCTGCACCTCATCAGTACCACAGAGCGCGGGGCGAGTACCGGTTTGCGGTTCAGGTGCCAAGGTAAGTTTGTTGACACTGAACCGGATGAGATCCGCCAGAAAGGATGGTTGCCACAGGGAACTGCAGCCAAGCTCGGTTCCCAGCTCCTGAATAATGGAGTTGAGTGGTGTTGTGGTGAAAAAAGAGGTCGTTTTCTCCTGGGTGAGAAACGGTTCAAGGGTGGTTGAGAGGACCTGGAGCCACCGGGTTTCCATGGAGGCCAGGAGAATGTGAAAGAGCTCATGGCAGTGCTTTTCCATCAGCTCCAGGACAAGCAGAAGTGCCTCGTGCTGAACCAGGAACTCATCCTTTACCGGCGGGGGCAGTAAACAGAGATTATCAACCGGGAAAGGGTAGTGATTTCCACTGTCCACCTCTTGTTTCAAGGTGAGAAATTGACGGAAATCCCGGGGGTTTTGCTGCTGTTCTTCCCAGTAACGACTCGCCACATCACTGGAAAGGTGGTCGTAACGCACGTGAACCGGCAGCCCGGCACAGAACATCCGATGTTTGAAGAGGAGAATGGCCTTGATTTCCTCCTCCATGTCGGAGGCAGTCAGGGTGGGGTGATAACGACTGAAAAAGGCCTCCAGTCGAACCTCGCCGTTGAAAGTCCTCGTCACAGCATGCAGGTTTTCTTCAAGAGCCGTGAGTTCATAGGTATGGCCGCGCTTGATCTCTTTCCGGTGTTTATCTCCTGTAACTTCCGGAGAAAATTCGAAAACCGGCCGAGTATTTTTCAGGTTGAAGGCGTACTGATAGAGTTCGAGGAACTCGTTGTCAAGAAGATGCCATGCTCCGTAGTTGAGAGTGAAGTGCCCTCGCAGCACAGGATCATCGCCGATGGCCCGGAACAGGGTTTTGATCATGGCCGGGTCGTTTTCGTAGCAGATATAGAGGACATCAGTCCAATTTTTGAGCCGGTGCAGATCGGCGAGAACAGACGGGAGTGATCGCACAACGGGCAGGGCACGGCCGGAGTGAAGACGGAAGGCATGGCGGCTGCCGCCACAGTAGGCACAGTCAAAAATACACCCGCGGCCAAGGAGGAGGGGAAAACCGAGTATGGTATTTATCTTGTCAATGTAGAGTTCGGCGTCAAGAAGACAGGAACAGTCGGTAAAGGCCAGTTGATCAAATAACTGCTGGTTGATCAGCCACATGGCGCTGTTCCGCCGTACTGTGCCGTTCTCTTTCCAGACCAGGTTGGCAATTGATTGCCTGGCGTGGCCCTGAACAAGTTGCAGGACCGGTTCTTCCGGATCGCCTATCACAACACAGTCAAGCTCCGGAACACTGCGGAGAAGATCTTCAGCAAAATACGAGGCTGTAAAGCCGCCGGCAAAGGTCAGGACCGTGCTGCTCCAGCTGCGGACCAGCTTGAGGGCTTCGAGCAGACCATGGGTGGTCTCCTGCCAGTGACAGGCAAAGCCGACATGGGTGGGTTGGAGTGAGTCCAGGATATCGGAGAGTTGCTCCTCAAATCTGTCTTTCGTGTAGAGTGCCGGATTCAGGAGGCGGGCTTCGATCCCCTCTCTGGCGAGGAGGTCGCAAAGGCCGAAGCAACCCATGGGGATGTAGAAGAAATAGGGGCTGGCACAGTTGATAAGCAGGAGACGAGACGACATTTGAGGGCTAGCTGTGTTGATTGTTGGTTTTGGAAGCGGCGGCCACCGGTGGCTGCAGCACACTCCGGTCTTCGGCAATCTCAGCAAACTGGTCGAGCAGCATGTTTGCAAGCATTGCTGAGGCTTCATCACTTTTTTCGGCCTGATCGTCGCGTACCGCCTGGAAAAACTGATTGCAGATACTTCGTTGTTCCCGGCTCCAGTGGCTGGTGAACCCTTTTTTCCCCCTCTCTGATTGGAACAGTCCTGCATCCTGCCTGTAATCCCGGCGACCATGAGCCCAGTTGATGACATGCTGATAAAAAAGCAGGCTTCGATCAAGCAGGATGTAGAACAGTTGAATGTTGTTGACCGGTCCCACCTGCAGTTTTTCACTGTCGAGTTTCATGCCCAAAAGCCGCGTACCGCTCAGCAGATCCTTGCCTTTCAATGCAGTGGCGCCTGCACCGATCAGGCCGCCGACAGCTGAGAATATCCCGAAGGAAGTGCCAACCGTGGCCGCATCAATACCGACTCCGGCAGCTGCACCGAGCAGAGCTCCGGCCAGAATAAGCTGGCGATCGGTGAGACCGAGGAATTTCCAGGTACGCTGACTGAACAGATCCTCTTCCAGGATTGACTGGGGGGGCAGGTCGAGGTGAAAGATGTTGTGTTTGAAAAGTTTCCGGATCGACTGCTGGGTTTTACGCTCCTGGTACGTGACATAGGTGAGGTATTTCTGATGGAGTTCCTTGCGGAGACGTTCTTCCTGACCCGGAGGGCAGACCTTGACCCGCCGGTAGGAGAGCACATCATGCAGAAAGCGGACAAGCAGATCAGCGGTGCGTACATTGCGCGCTTTCCAGTCTTCCTTAAAGGCCCTGATCACAGTCCGGAGGACCGGCTCCAGTTGTTGATCTATGCTTTTCAGACTCTCGAGCAGTTCAAGCCGCTGCCGGTAGGTGGCCCGGTGGGCATTAAATACCCGAACAGCGTTGAAATGCTGACGGAAACTGTACAGCCACTCTTCCTGATAGAGGTTATCTTCTTCCTTGCAGTTAAGCACCGCCATGCGGGGAGCGGCGCTGATCCGGAGGATTTCCATCTCGACCCGGTCTACATTTCGCAGCGGTCGCGACCCATCGGCAACAAAGATAACTCCTGCTCCTGCGGCCACAGGTCTGAGCAGTTCACAGTCGTCGGCAAATTGCGGGTTGTGCTGATGGGCTTGAATAAATGCGGATATCGGTTTTTCGGAACCTGTGTAGTTTTGCAGCCATTGAAGGATCTGACGGGGATTCTGAAAGCCCGGAGTATCAATGAAACGTATGACGGTCCGGCCGTCGATACGCACCGGAAAAGTCTGACAGACAACGGTTTCACCGGGAATGGGGCTGACCCGCACCGAATCATCTTCCGCCAGGGTCGAGAGGACAGAGGATTTTCCTTCGTTGGGGTGCCCGATAATGGCGAATTCCGGAACTTGTGACATCATGACTGAATGAGGGGTTGTACCATAAGAAAGGAATCTCCCATGGAACGCATCTTTTTTGTCCAGACCTGGAGATGTTGCGGGTCAACCGGAGTGAGCACGGTTGCCGACACCGGCCGGCCGATCAGAAGAAGTGTGATGGGTTTTTGCGGGCCGATCTGCAACCGCAGGTTGCGCAGCATCTGTTCCGTCTCTTTGAGCGGCGGTTGCCAGGCCTCCTGAAGGAGAAAGACCCCGGCAGTACGCTCCCCGGTTCTTTGTTCAGCCTGTTCGTCTTTGTACACCGGCTGCAGCGTATCCAGACCATCGTAAGGGTACCAGTGAACATTGAAGCGGATACCGTTTTTCCTGAGCTGTTCACCTAAGGCGGCGACAACCTCGTCGCTGTACAGTTCATCCGGAATCATTCCATACCACTGTTCATCTTTTGAGTCCACATCCGATGCCGACGATCTGTCAGCAGGGGTTGTTGTCAGAGGTACCTGTTGTCCTGCCGTTTGATGGTCTGTCTCCCCCTGTCTGCTTTGGGTATCAAGCCGGGGCGTGGTCATCCGCAAGAGGAGCCGGCGGGAGTTCCGGTCGTTGAAGTGATGCTGCCCTGCGGCTTGCCGTTGCCGGAAAATCCCCGCAATGAGGAGAATGCACCGGGGCAGCAGTCCGTAGACCGCAACAGCGCAGACGAGAAAGGGCCACCAGGAGATCAGGTGAGCAGTGTCAAGATGTTCAATACCTTCTTTCAGGATCATCTGGCTGCCCTGTATCTGTTCGAGGCCGGGAACGGCCGCGGGAAAAAGCCACGACCAGGGGAAGGCCGCAAACCGGACAACGGCGGCGATTGATTCAGCCGGGAGCTGCAGACTTGACTGCCAGGCAAAGGCGATGTCGAAAAAGGTTACTTTGACCAGCGTAGCGGCGATCACTCCGAGGTTAAAGCCGATACCACCCAGTTGCAGGAATATGAAGCCCGGCCAGATCAGCAGTGTTGCCAGTTCTTTATGCTGATAAAAACCGCCGGCGAGCGAGACTGCTTCAAGTCGTTGCCGTCCTGTCAGTCGTGGCTGCACCTTTTTGTACATCCAGGTCAGCAAACGGATCAGCAGGGTGTTTATCAGCCGGTAGAGCACAGAGGATGCCAGTGATTGCCGATGCAGGCGGCGGTACAGAAAGAGTGCTCCCTGTGTCCCGAGCATCATGATCTGGAGAATCACAAAGAGACCGAAATAGAGCGTAACATTGAGGGGGGCGGTACCTGAGTAGAGAAGGAGGGAACCGGCTGCGCTTATACCGGTGATCAGACCGGTTATCAGAATCAGCCAGCAGCTGAGAAGGGAGAATTCCTGCCAGACACTGCCGGGTAAGGGGGTGGCAGTGTGCTCATTCGCCTGTTGATACTGTTGCCGGCGGCTGCTCAACCATTCCCGTATTATCAGGGATTCTGAGCAGCTGGTGTTGTGTTCGGACAGTTTTGGTTCGATTTCGGCAAGGTAGATTGTCCGGTCGCGTTTGCTGAGAGCGGCTTCTCCTCCTTCTTCTCTTTCTGTTTCTGCATCGATCTGAAAAAAGTAGCGGAGATCGATCAGATCAGCGATGTTCCAGCGTCTGGCCACGATCAGTCCTCGGATAGGGTGTCAGGGTGTGAAAAATACTCCAGGCGGAAGTCCTGTTCCAGCGGTGGATGTCTTTTAAGCTGACATGGCAGGTCTCTTCAGTCCGGCTCAACAGTGTTCTGACTTTCAAGAAAACAGGTGAGCTGGACGCCTTTGCCCTTCATATTTACCGCAGATGGATTGGAAAAACAAAAGTTGTGCTGTAACCGGTTGCGGACAGCCTGAGAGGCATTGATACACATAGGCCTGGAGAGTGTCTGCAGACGGGCGGCGGTATTGACTGTGTCACCGAAAATATCGAAGAGATACTTTCTGGTTCCGACAATACCGCCGATTACCGGTCCGGTGTGAATACCGATCCGAACCTCCCACCTGTGTGCGGCTGTTTCATTTCTCCTAGTCAGATAGGCAAGCATCTCAAGGGCGGCAATTGCAGCATGCTGAACATGGTGCCGGTCAGGTTCGGGGAGACCGGCAACGTAGAGGTAGGCATCTCCGATGGTCTTGATCCGTTCACAGTGGTTGGCCTCGGTGATCCGGTCAAAGGCGGTAAACAGTTCGTTGAGTTCGCTGATCAGCGTCTCCGGCGGAAGGACAGTGGCGGCTGCAGTGAATCCGACAAGGTCCACAAAGCAGACAGTCACCTCGTCATAGTGCTGGGGCGTACACGATCCTTTTTCCATCAGTTCTGCAGCCACCCGGGCAGGCAGCACGTTGAGAAGGAGTGCTTCGGATCGTTCCTTTTCCAGCTCAAGCTGGTGGTTCTGTTCGGTCAGCTGCTGCTGGAGGCGACAGATCTTGAGATGGGTGCTGATGCGTGCCAAAACTTCAGAGTGCTGAAAAGGTTTGGTGATGTAGTCAACACCACCGGCGGCAAATCCACTGACCTTGTCACTGGTATTGTCCAGTGAGGAGATGAAGATCACCGGAATTTCGCTGGTCTCCGGATGCTCTTTCAGCAGACGGCAGAGTTCAAAGCCATCCATTCCGGGCATGACGATATCAAGAAGCAGGAGATCCGGCTGATTTGTGAAAATCTGTGTCAGGACCTCCTTTCCGCTGTTGGCCAGCCTGACATCATAACCGGCCTTTGTCAGGAGGTTGCGGAGGATCTGCTGATTGACAGGGGAGTCGTCAACAACCAGGATAGAGGACGGCCTGTCAGGCATTCTGTCTCCGAAGATGAAGGGCATCAGGCAGACGTGCCCGCTGACGCAGAGCCATATCGATGAGAATGAGCGCTGCCATGGATTCGACAATGGGTACGGCCCGGGGGACCACGCAGGGGTCATGCCGGCCTTTGGCCTCAAGTGTTACCGGCTTGCCGTCAAAGCTGACAGTTTCCTGAGCTACACCGATGGTGGCCACCGGTTTGAAGGCCACCCGGAAGATGATCGGTTCGCCGTTGCTGATGCCGCCCTGGATGCCGCCGCTGTAATTGGTCCGTGTCCCCAGGCCTGCACCTTTTCTGATAAAGGGATCATTGTGCTGACTGCCGAGCAGACGGGTACCGGCGAAGCCGGAACCGATATCAAAACCTTTCGTGGCCGGCAGGGACAGCATGGCCTGAGCCAGACGTGCCTCCAGTTTATCAAATACCGGTTCACCCAGACCGACCGGTACGTTTCGGCAGACGCAGGTCACTACTCCGCCGGTGGAATCCTTTGCATCGAGCACTTCCTTGATACGGGCGGCCATACGGGCGGCTGTTTCCGGATCCGGACAGCGGACGGTCTGGCTGTCAACTTCGGTCCGACTGATCCGATCGATATCCACGGCCGGGGCCTCAACATCACCCACCGCACTGACCCAGGCGACGATCTCGGTACCGTAGGTTTCGCGGAGCCACTTTTCAGCAATGGCACCTGCTGCAACCCGACCGATTGTCTCACGGGCGCTGGATCGCCCGCCGCCACTGGAGGCGCGGATACCGTACTTCATCTGGTAGGTAAAGTCAGCGTGTGACGGGCGCGGGATGTTGCTCATCTCCCCATAATCCTGCGGACGCTGGTCTCTGTTATGCACCAGAAGCATGATCGGGGTACCGAGGGTGCGGCCGAACTCGGTTCCGGAGTAGATGGTAACCTGGTCCGCCTCCTGACGGGGAGTGGAGAGGTCGGACTGGCCCGGCCTTCTGCGTGAGAGCTGGGGCTGGATGTCAGCCTCGGTGAGTTCTAAACCGGGCGGACAGCCGTCAACAACGGCACCGACTCCTTTGCAGTGCGATTCACCGAAGGTGGTGACTTTAAAAAGTGTTCCCAGACTGCTCGACATACGGCCTCCGAAACTGTGGTCTGTGGTTTTGTTTATAACTGTACAAATGCGGGTAAGGATATTTCGGTGTCTCTTCTCTTTCAACAGAGGATTTTACATTTCTCTGTTGCCTCCACCAAGCCTTTTAAGAAGCGGATGGCTTTGTCGAGTTCTTCTCTCTTTACCAGATGCGCATCACTGCTCTTCTTTCCCTTTGTATTGGCTTTATGAGCAGCATTTCCTCTTTTGGCGAGTAAGGCATCAAGTACTTTTTTTGCTTCTGCGGGTTCGTAATTTGCCCATTTCCACGATTGAGTTATATCAATCTCAAAATATTCAAAAAAAAGACGTTTTGTCCTTTCACTGTTCGGATTACAAAAACGTTTCAGGTCCTCTTCCTTTTTCTTTCGTACAAATTTCTCTATCGGACTACCGTCAACCGCATGAGACCATACTTTAAATTCTTCATCGAACCTGTTTTTTATATAAGTCTCCCAGGCTGCAGTCGCCATTACCAGACATGCACGTTTGAGCACCTCTGCATTGTATGGTGTCGACCCTGTTTGTTCCTGATCAAAACGCAGTAAGAGTTCTTCAGCATCCCGGATCGAACAGAGAAAAGAGTTTGCTGCTTCTGTCATTCGCCTGATCACCTCTGACGGTTGTCTTGCTGCTTCTGACTACTGACCTAAAAGTTTGTCCATATACCAGTCTGCCGCCTTATCGAGTCCTGAACGGACGGAGAATTCGGGGGTGTAGCCAAGCAGCCGGTTGGCCTTGCCGATATCGGCCAGGGAATGCCGGACATCTCCGGCACGAAAATCACGGTAGACCGGTTCTGCTGTCGCAGCAGACGGCATCCGGTTCGCCACTCGTTCTCTGATCAGGCTGAAGAGCTCGTTGAGTGTTGTGCGCTCGCCAAAGGCAACGTTGTACACCTGACCGGCCACCTCTTCGCCTGCAGTGGCGGCAAGGATATTTGCCTGCACGCAGTTGTCGATGAAACAGAAGTCGCGGCTCGTTTCACCGTCACCATTGATAAAAACCGTCTCATTTTTCAGCAGACCGGCGAACCATTTAGGAATGACAGCAGCATAGGCGCCGTCCGGGTCCTGCCGCTGGCCGAAGATGTTGAAGTAGCGCAGTCCTATGGTGGCAAATCCGTAGGATCGGTTAAAGACGTCGGCGTACAGTTCGTTGACCAGTTTGGTCACTGCATAGGGTGACAGCGGGTTGCCGATCTGATCTTCTACTTTGGGCAGACCGGGGTAGTCACCATAGGTTGAGCTTGAGGCTGCATAGACCATGCGTCGTACCCGGGCATCCCGGGCGGCCACCAGCATGTTGATAAAGCCGGTGATATTGCATTCGTTCGTGGTGATAGGGTCTTCAATGGAGCGGGGCACCGAACCGAGTGCCGCCTGATGGAGAACATAGTCAACTCCGGTACAGGCCTTACGGCAGATGGACAGGTCCCGGATATCACCCTCCATAAAGCGGAACCGCTGCCAGGCATCCGGGGTGACCCGTTCTTCAACCTCAGTGAGATTGAACTCGTAGCCGGTGGCGAAGTTGTCGAGACCGACAACGTGCTGTCCGTGATGGAGCAAGGTTTCGAGCAGGTTGGAGCCGATAAAACCGGCAACTCCGGTCACGAGCCAGGTGGCCGGTTCTTTGCGTAGATACTCCAGACGATCCTGATAGATCTGCATGGTCATTATTTCCCTGTTTTATGAAGTGGTGTATGGTATCGGTGCCCTTGTCCGATCGTGATGTGTTTTAGATCATAGCCGTGTGCGTTCAGAGCGTCAATGACGATACTGCTGTAACCTGTAAATGCCTGTTATACTACCTCTCCGGAAAATTATTCATATAGATATGGATGCTTTTTTTGCCTCGGTCGAGCAGCTTGATCGGCCTGAGTTACGGGGGCGTCCGGTCATTGTCGGCGGAAGGCCGGAGAGCCGTGGTGTGGTGGCTGCCTGCTCTTATGAGGCCCGCCGTTTTGGTATCCGATCAGCCATGCCGAGCGGCCGGGCGCATCGGCTCTGTCCCCATGCTGTTTTCATCAGGCCCCGCATGGTCCGGTACCGGGAAGTGTCACAGCAGGTCATGGCCCTGTTTCACCGGTATACACCGCTGGTGGAGCCCTTGTCCGTGGATGAGGCCTTTCTCGATGTGACCGACAATCTGCTCGGGGAGCCTTCGGCTACCCGGGTTGCTGAGACCATCCGTCGTGAAATCCTGGCAACCACCGGTCTGACCGCCTCGGCCGGTGTCTCGTATAATAAATTTCTGGCTAAAATCGCCTCCGGCTACCATAAACCGGACGGTCTGACCGTCATTACTCCGGCACAGACGGAGAAGTTTCTCGCAGTGTTGCCCATCGGTAAGTTTTATGGTGTCGGCCGGGTCACCGAGCGGCGGATGCACAGGCATGGTATCCGTACCGGTGCGGATCTGCTTCGTTTGTCACGGGAAGAGCTGGTCTCTTTATTCGGTAAGGTCGGTCATTTTTTTTACGAGATGGCACGGGGCATAGACACCCGTCCTGTATCGCCGGTTCGAGAGCGCAAGTCCATTGGTGCCGAAGTCACCCTGTCCACGGATATACTCGATTTTTCCAGAGTCAGTGCGGTGCTGGACGAGCAGGTGCAGCGTGTTGCCCGCGCTCTGGCCGCACACCGGACCGGCGGTCGTACCCTGACGCTTAAGATCAGGTACAGCGACTTTACAACCATCACGCGTTCGTGCACGACTGTTGACGGTTTTTTTGATGCCGCCGACATGCTGAGGCAACTGCCCCATCTTCTTGCCGCCACCGAGGCGGGACAGCGAAAAATCAGACTGCTCGGTGTGAGCGTGGCCAACCTGTGCAGTGAGGATGAGGCGCGTTGCCTGCGTATCCGGCAGCTCTCTCTGCCTTTTCCCGCCCGGTGACCGGGAAAGACTGCCGGTTGTTTTCCAGAGGGCGGTTTTCCGGGTCGTGATTCTACGGCAGGCCCAGAAAACAGTACAGGCGGATTAACGCGCACATCGTATCCGGATGGGAGCAACCAATGCACTCAGATCTCCACCTGATTGCCGAGCTCTACGACCCGGTCCGGCGGCAGCTTGAAAAACGAGGTGGCATTCCAGGCATTACGTGCCATGAAGATGAACAGGTGTTTCCGCCAACCGGCCATGGGAGCCGTACCGGTGGGAAGGAGGGTTTCCCGTCCGAGAAAGAATGAGGTGGTGTAGATATCGATCATGAATCCCTTCCTGTTGAGCAGGTCAACGAGTTGCAGCATATCAGGACTTTCCATGAATCCGTAGCAGGCCCTGACCCGATGGAATCCCTGTCCCAGATCGACCAGTTTGATTCTGTCTTCTTCAGGAATGACGGGCTGTGTTGCCGAAAGGATGGAAAACAGGAGCACCCGTTCGTGGAGTGCTTCGTTATGTTTGAGATGATGCAGCAGGGTGTGGGGTATACCTTCCGTGTTGATTGTCATGAAAACTGCCGTCCCTGCGGTTCGCTGCGGGCTGTACACAGCCAGGTCACTGAGAAAGACCTCGCTTGGCATCCGCATGTCCGCATAGTGCTGAGCCAGAAGCGCCCGGCCGTCCCGCCAGGTGATCATGACTGACAGGAGAACCGTGGCGATGCAGATGGTAATCCAGCCGCCGTCCTTTATTTTAAGCAGGTTGCCTGCCAGGTAGCATCCATCAAAGAAGAGGAACAGACAGACGAGCAGTCTGCAGTGCCATAACGGCCAGTTCCACTTGAACCGGGTTACCTGATAGTACATGAGTGAGGTGATCGTCATCGAAGCGGTCACTGCAAAACCGTACGCTGCGGCAAGTCGGGAGGACTCCTGAAAGATCAGGACGAGCAGCAGGCAGGCAGTCATGAGCATCCAGTTCACCGTGGGGATGTAAATCTGGCCGGCGACGTTCTTTGAAGTGTGGATGATGCGCATTCGGGGGATGAAGCCGAGCTGGATGGCCTGCTGGGTGAGCGAATAGACTCCGGAGATCATGGATTGCGAGGCAATGATTGTCGCGAAGGTGGCCAGCCCGATCAGTGGATAGAGCAGACCTTCCGGGGCCAGGGCGAAGAAGGGGTTGATGTCGGTAGCACCCGGGTTGTGCAGCAGATAGGCGCCTTGGCCAAAGTAGTTGAGTATGAGGCCGGGCAGAATCACCAGATACCAGGTCAGGCGGATGGGAAGACGGCCGAAGTGCCCCATGTCGGCATACAGTGCTTCGCAACCGGTGATGCAGAGCACCACCGAAGCAAGCGCAACAGTGCCGTGCAGATGGTTGACGACAAAGTAATTGATCATGTGCATCGGGTTTAAGGCGGCCAATACATCGGGTTGTCTGCTGATTGACAGTACGCCCAGAAGTGCCATGACACCAAACCACAGGAGCATGACAGGACCGAAAATCCTGCCGATCGCCGCTGTGCCGTAGCGCTGCACGAAGAATAGTGAGCTGAGTATCAGACAGGTCAGCGGTACCACAAACGCTGCTGCGGCATCGGTGGCCATGTTGAGGCCTTCAATGGCAGACAACACCGAGATGGCGGGCGTGATGACACCGTCGCCGTAGAGAAGGGAGGCACCGGCAGCAGCGAGAATGGCCAGAACGGACCATCGTCTGCGGTTGCCGCCGAGCGGACCGCGCAACATGGCCAGCAGGGAAAAGGTGCCGCCTTCACCGTTGTTGTCCGCTTTCAGAACAAACAGGACATACTTGATGCTGACAACACCGATCAGGGTCCAGAATACCATGGAGAGAATACCCAGAACATTGGTCGGTGTGGCAGGCACCCCGTGACTGCCGAAAAAGCATTCTTTGATGGTATAAAGCGGGCTCGTGCCGATATCGCCGTAGATGATGCCGAGGGCTGCGAGAGCCAGCTGCGGAAGGGCGGATCCGGAGTGACGCGGATCAGTTTCAATTGTAGATGGCGGGATGACAACGGTCTGGTCCACGGACTTCTCCTGTTGACGGGCAGAGGCAATCAAAAAAAGCCTCTGGTCTGCAACCGGAGGCTCTCATAACGCAAACGAGGTTAGCTGACGGGCTCAGACTGAGAGGTGTCTTACGCGTGTGCGATCCGCCCCGGAGAAGTGGGTCCCCCGCTCCCGCTGTGCGGGATTAAGCTGTGTCTGCTTGTTCTCCCTGCAGACAGTCAACCGAAGAAAATGTACCTCTCCGGAAGATATTTTTGTACCTGTTTTTTGTGGAGGGATGCATTTTTTGAAATTGTATTTGTCCTGTCTTTTCGCCCTGTTCACTCCTTAATCATCGGACTGGTCCAGGATTGAGCCGCCACCGCCTCGTTGCACAGCTCCTCAAGCTGGGTGACAACTGTTTCTAAACGGCGGCTGTCGGTCGGCGGCGGCATCTTCCTCAACTCCTCAGGCAGCAGCGGAGACTGGAGCCGTGACAGTTCGATCTGATCCTCGATCCGGTCGATGGCCATATGGAGGGTCATGGCAATATAGTCCTCGGCCTTGACTCTTTTGGATTCGAGTGCAAACTGCGGGCGAAACCGTCTGATCAGATGTTCACCCATGACAAACAGGCTGTGGCTGATGAGCCTGTTCGTAAACCCTGAAGACAGAGGCAGGAAGCTGATGGTGTAGGCATACTGCTGCATCATCGGCCGGTTGCGGGTGCGAAGAGTCGTGACGATCAGCTGGTAGAGCAGCCTGACATAGGACTCTGCCACTTCTTTGTCCACATCCTGCAGGGTTGTGGCAGCGCCGGCTGTCTCCCGGTCCGATCCGGTGCCGTTGAACCCGGCAGCCGCTGTCCGGGCTGACGCTGACCCGGCTGTGAGTTCGGCAGTAACGCTTTGAACCACCTCATCACGGCCGCTGTCCAGGGCCTCGCAGAGCTGGTCATGAAGGAGGAGTTGCGGACGGAACACGGTTTTAACGAGCATGGCCTCATTCCAGCTTCGCCAGAGTTCCGGGTTCTTCTTCATGTTCTCAACAAGAAAGACCAGCCTTCTGGTGATGGTTTTACGCGGTGTCACCTTCCAGCCCAGCTGGTCGCGGGTGTGTTTACTGTCCGCCACCAGCTGCTGATCGATGTAGTCAAGCATCCAGAGCCGTTCAAAAGGCTTCCTGCCCTGGAGATGACAGAGTACATAACGGGCTAGGATCATGGGTCTGAGAAGCCATTTCGGTGTGAAGAGCGGTCTACGCGCCGCACTGTAATAAAACTGGGTGGCAATATTGAAGAGTTCCAGATGTGTTACTGCTCCGTCCGGACCGCCGTTGAACACACAGACCCTGTCCAGTTCATCGCTCCGGTCCACAATCCGCAGAAAAAGCTGCACCAGATCGTGGACATGGATATAGGGAATGGCGGAACGGCCCCGGCCGGCAAGGATCCGGGATTCGAGGAGTTTCCCGGAGCACCAGTTGTTGAGCATCGTGTACAGTGGCGGATACTCGCACCAGTCGCTGAACACCGCAGCAATCCTGACGATTGCACCGGGCACCCACCGGGCATACTCATGGACCAGCTCCTCACCCCTGCGTTTACTGCGGGCATAGGGGATCGGAGCATCCGGCGGCGTCTCTTCGTTCACTGTCACGCCAAACCGGCAGGCCGCCTGTGAGCTCGCAAAGATAAAGCGTTTGACGTGCAGCTCCTTTGCCAGATCGAGCATGTTCCTGGTGCCCCACACGTTGGTCCGCACGTATTCAGGATGCTCTTCATTCGTGAAATCGTAGTAACCGGCCAGATTCACCACATAGTCAATACCGCCCTGGTCGTGGAGGCGTTGACGGTTGGCAAGGAGTTTGTCCCGGTCAGCGATATCAACCTGAATCCAGCGCAGGTTGGCCTCCGGCTGAACTCCGGCATCCTCCATGGATCGGCGGGCCACACAGAAGAGCCGGAACCTGCCGCTGGCTGCCTTGATAAAGTTACGGCCGACAAATCCGGATGCACCGGTGAGCAGTATTCCAGGAAGTGTTGCATCCATATCTCCTCCCGTTGTCAGGGGAACACCGTTATAAGACGTGCACAGGGGTCAGTGTCGTATGGATAGAAAAAGGAAGCGGTTCTGTCAAGAAGGTACACATCTTTCCCGCTGCATCAGCGGGATTATACTGTTTTTTATGACGATATCGGGTAGGACATGACCATGGAAAAAGACACCTTCCCAACAGACAGAAAGAGCGACAACAGACGCTTCCGTCCCCGGGCCCAATGTCTTGTGGTCGGCGGCGGAGCCGCAGGTCTGATGGCCGCAGGGCAGGCGGCCCTGGCCGGAGCAGAGGTGATGGTGCTGGAAAAGATGCCCCGTGCCGGTCGTAAGCTGGCGATCACCGGCAAGGGACGGTGCAATCTCACCAATGTTGCGCTCTTAACCGAGTTCATCGGCCATTTCGGGAGCACGGGCTCGTTTCTGCGTCAGGCCTTTCATCGCTATTTCACCGCTGATCTGCTTGAGTTTTTTGAAGAAATCGGAGTGGCTACGGTCACTGAACGGGGCGGGCGGGTTTTCCCCGCATCCGGCAGCGCGCCGGAGGTGGTGGCCGCACTGCTTCGCTGGCTTGATGGTTGCGGCGTGGTCATCCGTACCAACGCGCCGGTTGAGCGTCTGGTCCTTGCCGACACCGGAGTCACCGGCGTTGTCTCAAATGGTACGGTTATTCCCTGTACTGCGCTGATCCTTGCCACCGGTGGTGCCTCCTACCCACTCACCGGTTCCACCGGCGATGGCTATCGGCTGGCCGAACAGGCTGGACACCGTATCGTTCCTGTGCGCCCGGCGCTGGTGCCTCTGGTTACAGAGGAAGAGTGGACCGGCCGGCCTGCTGGTCTGCAGCTGCGCAATATCCGGGTGCAGCTCTTCACCAGCAATAAAAAACAGGCTGAAGCCTTTGGCGAGTTGACCTTCATGGAGTTTGGTCTGAGCGGCCCGGTCATTCTTACCCTGAGCGGTCGGGTGGTGGATGCATTGGCCGGAGGATCCGAGGTGTTTCTGATGCTGGATCTTAAACCCGGCCTTGATGACAAAAAACTCGATGCCCGGCTGATCCGCGATTTTGAACAGCGCCACCGCGAACCTCTGAGCAGTGTGCTGCGCGGTCTGCTCCCGCAGGAGCTCGTTCCCATTGCCTTGGAGATCACCGGGCTGCCGCCTGATCGTCTGGCCGGGACAGTGCGTGCTGCGGAACGAAAACGGCTGCGTTACTGGTTGAAAAACTGGCGGATCCGGATTGTCGGCCACCGGCCGCTGGCCGAGGCCATTGTCACAGCAGGCGGGGTCGATACCCGTGAGGTGGATCCCCGTACCATGGGCTCGCGCCGGGTACGGGGACTGTTTTTTGCCGGTGAGGTTCTCGATCTTCAGGCTGATACCGGCGGCTACAATCTACAGGCCGCCTTTTCCACCGGCTGGCTCGCAGGCCGATCAGCAGCAGCCGGGTAAGCCGGTCTGCACCGTCATTGTATCACTGCCACGGTTTTGCCGTCAGTCGCAGCTTCCCCCTAAACCCCTTGGCAGACTGCAGAGGGATGATAAACTCATTGCCGTCGATCTCAGCGTCCCGTCCCCGGGAGTCACTCCAGCTGTCATCGGTCAGGTTGTAGCGTACGTTCCAGCTGCCTTTATCAGGGGTGGCCCGGATAACGACCGTGTCACGGAACAGGTACTCGCCCGGTATCTTCCGGTCAAAGAAGAGAAACCCGTCTATCTCATACTCGGTACTGGAAACACACAGCTCGACCCCGAAGACCAGGGTCCGGCCGATGGTGATCCTTGCTGTATCAAGAAAGAGCGTGAACAGCACCGGCATGCGCGGTGCACTCAGGCCAAGGATCTTGTCCACCCGGAACATCTCGTCAAAGGAGCGGAAGATTGCAGAAAAGGTCTCTTTACGGCGTTCGGTGAGTTTGTAGTCTGCGCCGCGGGGCGAGACAACGGCCTCGAAAAAGTAGGAGACCCTCACCTTCTTCTTGTCATCATAGGCCTTTTGCACGGTGGGCGGCAGAGGAAGGTTCTCCACCTCCAGCACTCCGTCCACGAGCACGTCGCCAAAGAGAAAACGGGTCAGGTTCTGGTACCCTTCTTCAGAGTTGACAATACCAAAGGGACCGCTGTGACTCCGATGCACAAAGGCGCGCCGGGTATTCTGCACCGTGGCGTTTTCGATCTTGACCAGTCCGTCACTCATCTCACCGGCCATGGTTCGGGAAAGACCGGCGGCCACACCATAGTCTTTGTGGTTTGTCCCCACGAGACAGAAAAAACGCTCCGGATCAAAGGTGTTGTTCAGATCATCAACCCGCTTTGGTCTGCCGGGGAGGGCCAGGTATTCGGCCATCTTGTCGCGGTTGAAGTTGTTCATGTCAAACAGACCGAGAAATTCGGGCACGTTGAAACCGGCTATCTCAATACCGTTGTGCGGGGTGGCATAGGTAAACACCTTGTCCACCAGTTTTTTGATCGCCGGTTTTGAGACCTGCGGGTTCTGCAGGAAGCAGCGGCAGACCAGGCCGCCCATGGAATGCGCCACCAGATACACCTTAAAGGCCTGTTGTGCCTCTGTATCGTCTCCGCAGACCTGATCCCTGATTCTGATGATCAGATTTCCCAGCCCCTCTGCTGCCTCAACAATGGATGGGACTTTACCGCTGCCCAGATCAGTGTCAGCCTGTTCATAGTACCGGTAAATGACGATGCTGCGGGGCGAGATTGTGCCCGCACGTTCCTGACCGTCCTGATAGACGTCCAGATAGCTGTAATCTTTCATGAGCCGGACCAGAGGCGACTCAAAGATGTGCCGGCCCACCCTGCCGGTCCAGTCCTGGCGGATTTTGGTGGCCCCCAGGTTGAATCCCATATAGGGGGTCGATACTGTGGCCTCAATCTCACTTTTGGTCATGGCGTAACCGCGCACATAGATAATCGGATAAAACGGCGGGGTGATCAGCGGCATATCATCCTCCTGAGAGTGGATGTGGAAAAAAGGCGGGAAATGGATTCCGCACCGGTTAACGTACTTTTCCTGCAGGTCTGCTGCGTAAGCGTTGCTGATTGTCTGACTGTATCACGGATCGTTATGGAGCCGGGTGAGGAAGGGTGGATACCACCTTTTTTGTACCACCAGGTTCCAGAAAAAAAGAACCACACTTATGGCTGCAAGGCAAGCTGCAATTGGAGAAAATCACAGGAAGATTCCGCTTTTATTCGTCAGTTTGCGCTCCAATACATCAATGGTTTCAGAAACTGATTGCTGGTTGCTGGTCATCAGTATGAATTGTCTGGAAACCGGAGTATTCAGCGCGCATCGGCGTACGCTCCCAGCGTATTCAGTGTCGGTCGACATTAAGGATGTTATCAGCAAGGTATTGAATTATCAGAAAATAACTGTATTTTTCAAAAAAACTTTCTGATATCACCCTGATACAGTTAATCAGTTTAAGTTTCGGCCGGTTTCGGTTGGAAAGCCGGGGCAGTACCGAATAATCAAAAAATCCACACGGGTTCAGGCGGATGACTGTATACAACGTGAATACGAATCAGACCTTCACCAGTGTGTGATAAAGACGGGTTTTAATACACTCTCGTGCCAGGACGGGCTCCTTTTTTTCAGCCGGTGTGGATCCTTGGCAGACGACCACAGATGGCTGATGGTTCAGGAGCAGGTAAAAAAAAGCAGCACCGGATTATTTTGATGCTTGTTGTTCTTTCCGGTATTGGGTAAGGTGGTGCCCGAAATCTGTTAGATGGTGATTTTATTAAGAATTATTGTCTTTTTTTGTCTGCCTGTCAGCAGTGTTCCGGTGTTTTCAGCAGTTCAACAGCCCCCGGCGTACTTCTTCAGCAGTGCATCGGTCAGCCTGTCACAGGCCGAAGCCAACAACAAACCTCTTCGTCATAGCCCTTGCATGACACAGGTGATCCAGCATCATGAGCCTTTCTGATATCCGCTACAATATCGACGACCAGCCGCCCCCCATTGCCCTGTTGCTCTTTGGTGTGCAGTGGCTGGCTGTCATGGGAGTTGCCGCCATCATCATGGGGAAGGTGGTGGCAGCTCTGCACTATACCGACCCGGCTGCCCAGTTTCTCTACATGCAGAAACTGCTCTTTTTGATTGCCGTTTCCCTGATCGCCCAGATCTTCATCGGGCATCGGCTGCCGCTGGTGCTCGGGCCGGCTGTTATCCTGCTTGTGGGTATCATCTCCAGTGCTCAGGAGGATATCAACGCCATCTACTCAAGTATCATGATCGGCGGCCTCTGCCTGACGGTGCTCTGTGCCTCCGGTCTGTTCAGGTATGTGGCCAGACTCTTTACAGCCAGAGTGGTGGCCACCATCCTTATTTTAATCGCCCTGACCATCACACCCACCATACTCAAACTGGTGCTCACAGCACCCGGGCCGGGCAGGGTGCCGGCCAACCTGCTCTTTGCGCTTCTGCTGCTGCTGACCATGATCGCCTGTGATCGCCTGCTGAAAGGGGTCTGGCGCTCAACGCTCCTTGTCTGGTCGCTCATCGGCGGCACTCTGGCCTGTGCCTGGCTGCTCCCCGGCACCACCGCCACGTATCAGTCCGGTCTGCCGCTTTTTGCCAGCATGTTCAGTCAGTGTACCGCGGGTCTGAGTGTGAATCCCGGGCTTATCCTCTCGTTTCTCATCTGTTTCGTTGCCCTGGCCATCAACGATGTGGGCTCCATCGAGTCCATCGGGAGGTTGCTCGAACCGCCGGAAATGGAAAAGCGACTGACCAGGGGAATGGTGCTCACCGGTTTAACCAACGTGGCGGCCGGTCTGTTGGGTGTGATCGGTCTGGTGAACTTTTCCCTGACCGCCGGCATCATCGCCTCCAACGGCAACGCCTCCCGCATCAGTTTTCTGCCGGCAGCTCTCTGCCTGCTGCTCGTGGCCTTCATGCCGCCGGTGGTGGCCTTTGTCTGGAATGTGCCGGCTGTGGTGGTGGGGACCATCCTGCTTCATATCATGGGTATGCAGCTGGCCGCAGGTCTGATGGTGGCCTTCGGTACCTCCGGTTTTACGTTTCAGGATGCGCTCATCATCAGTATTCCGGTGATGGTGAGCGTGATCGTATCGTACCTGCCGCCGGAGGTGAGCATGTCTTTTCCCCGGCTGCTGGCTCCCCTGGCGAGCAACGGTTTTGTGGTGGGCACCCTGACCGTTCTTCTTTTGGAACATGTGCTGCTGCGCCGGACAGCGGAGGCCGGAAGCTGACCTTTCGGCGGCTGGAGACAATTGCCGTTCATTTTCTCGGAAATTGCGGGAGGATGCTGCCGACAGGCGCGTCATCCATCTGCCGGAAGAGGTGTGGCCGGTGAAAAAAACCTGATGGAAAAAGAGGTTTGCTCTTTTTTTTCACCACAAAACAAAGTACAGACCGAATGTGTGGGAAGGTTTAACATTGTGGTAGTTGTTGTATGCTGCTAAAGGAGGACAAACAATGACAAATCCAAAGATTCGGGCGATTTTCTTCTTTTGTCTTGTACTGGCTTTCGGTGTGTTGATTTTCGGCGGGTACATCATTTACAAAGAGAAACCGCCCATCCCTGATCAGGTGACTGATGCCTCGGGAAAGGTTCTCTTCACCGGCAAGGATGTGATTGACGGGCAGAACTATTTTTACAGCAGAGGCGGTCAGCATATCGGTACCATCTGGGGGCACGGAGCCTACCTTGCACCCGACTGGTCAGCTGACTTTCTCCACCGGATGGGACTGTTTCTGGCAGCCCGGCATTTCGGGCTTGATACCCAGCAGGCATCCGGTTTCACAGACAGCGATTTCAAACAGCTCAATCCGGCTGAACAGGCGAACCTCCGGGTCCTGGTTTCGCAGGAGATAAAGAAGAACCGCTACAATCCGGATACCGGTGTGCTGACCTTCACCGATTTTCAGGCTGAATCGTTTGCAGCACTCACCGACTACTACACAGAACTCTTCAAGAGCGGACACGATCGCATGGCCCTGCAACCGGGCATTGTCCGGAGTGCTGAAGAGGGGCGGCTGATAACGGTTTTCTTTGCCTGGCTCTCATGGTCAGCCGGCACCCAGCGGCCTGATGCGGATTATACCTACACAACCAACTGGCCCTATGATCCGCTGGTCGGCAATGAACCGCTGCCGGACTTCCTCATCTGGTCCATTGTCAGTGTTATCCTGCTCATCTTTGCTGTTGGCGGCGCCCTGTTTGCCTATCAGCGCTACATCGGACAGGATGAGTACACAAACACTCTGCAGCTTGATTTTCCCGAACCGCAGCCCACCGGCAGTCAGAAGGCGACACTCATCTATTTTCTCACTGCCATCGTCCTGTTCACCATTCAGCTTGGCATGGGAGCAACCACGGCACACTTTACAGTGGAGGGCAACTCGTTCTTCGGTATTCCTCTGGCCTCGTTTCTCCCCTATGCGGCGGTGCGTACCTGGCATATCCAGCTGTCCATCTTCTTCATTGCCACCTGTTTTCTGGCGGCGGGCCTGTTCATCGGACCGTTTGTCGGCAAAGAACCAAAGGGGCAGACCTTCTGGGTCAACACCCTTTTCGGCGCCCTAGTTGTGGTTGTGGTCGGTACCCTGGTCGGCACCTATCTCTCCGTGGCCGGATTCTTTGATGGCGACGGCTTCCTGTTCGGTCACCAGGGATACGAGTTCATCGAGCTCGGCCGGGTCTGGCAGCTGCTTCTCATTGCCGGGATGATCATCTGGCTTGTTCTTGTCTGGCGAGCCATCCGTCCGGCCATGCAGGATGAAAAAGATGCCGGCGGACTGACCCACATGCTGTTGTACAGTTCCATCGCCATTCCGCTCTTTTATATGGCCGGTCTTCTCTATGGCAAGGGAAGTCACCTCTCCGATGCCGAGTACTGGCGCTGGTGGGTGGTGCACCTCTGGGTGGAGGGATTTTTTGAGGTGTTTGCCACGGTGGTCATGGCGTTTTTGCTCTCCCGCATCGGTGCCGTCAGCAGAAAGTTCGCCCTGACCAGTGTGTACTTCATCGTGTTTCTCTACCTGGGCGGCGGCATCATCGGTACCTTTCACCACCTCTACTGGAGCGGAACCCCGACCGCCATCATTGCCCTTGGGGCTGTGTTCTCCGCACTGGAAGTTGTGCCGCTGTCCCTGCTGGGATTTGAAGCAGCGCACAACCTGCGGGTTGTGGATGCCGGTGGTAAAGCCTATGCGTATCGCTGGCCCATTTACTTCTTTGTGGCTGTTGCCTTCTGGAACCTGGTGGGTGCCGGTGTGTTCGGTTTCCTGATCAACCCGCCCATCGTCCTTTATTATGCCCAGGGGATCAACACCACGCCCATCCACTCCCATGGCGCACTGTTCGGTGTTTACGGCATGCTTGCCATCTCGCTGATGCTCTTTTCAGTACGTCATATTGTGACTAGGGCATCCTGGTCCGATCGTCTGTTGAAGTGGAGTTTCTGGGGATTAAACGGCGGGCTTGCCGGGATGATGGTTTTCAGCCTGATTCCTTCCGGATTTTACCAGTTTTACCATGCCATCAAAGAGGGGCTGTGGTATGCGCGGAGTCCGGAGATCACCTCGGGTGAGTTTATCCGTACCGTTACCTGGATGCGTATTGTTCCGGATGTGATCTTTGCGGTGGGTGCCCTGGCAATGCTGCTCTTTTTACTTCGGGCCATCCGCCTCAGCTTTTTTTCAAAATCCTGAGTCTGTTTCTCTGACGGAGGCGGCCAGCCGCCTCCTGTGTTACCCGGTTTGTCGGCAGGAAGAGGGTTGTGGCCGGGGGAATGTCAATGGCCGGTCTGTTAACTGCCTTGTCCGGGGTGATTTCCTGTTGTAACTTGTGAATAACCGGGCCTGCACAGTGCAGGAGGTAAACGGCTGACAGCAGCCGGCTCTATGAGAAACAGCATCCACTGTGCAGTCTCCTCTTACTTGCCGGCAACCATGGCACAGGATACAGAGATGCAGGAAACGAAGAAGGAGGACGAGATGATACGCAGAGAAGATACCGGTCTTCTGGTGGTCGACATTCAGGGCAGACTGGCGCAGATTGTACATGAAAGCGAGCAGATGCTTGCCAATACGGACAACCTGATCAAGGGGGTACGTCTTTTACAGCTGCCTGTACTGTGGCTGGAACAGAACCCGGAACGGCTTGGCCCGACCACTGCAACACTTGCGGAGATGCTTGCGCCGGCGGCACCGATCACCAAGTACACCTTTGACGCCTGCAAGGAGCCGTCCTTTGTCGAGGCGGTGCGTGCTGCAAAGGTGTCTACCTGGCTTGTCTGCGGGGTTGAAACGCATATCTGTGTCTATCAGACGGTCATGCACCTGAAACACCTGGGCTACGATGTTGAGCTGGTCTGTGACTGTGTTTCTTCCCGCACGCCTTTTAATAAACGGCTCGCCATGGAGAAGATGGCTGCCAGAGGTGTCGGCATGACGAGTGTGGAGATGTGTCTCTACGAGCTGGTGGTTGACTGCCGGGCCGAGGAGTTCAGGGACATCCTGCGGATTGTCAAATAACTCATCTGACTGTTGCCGTCTGCTGATGTCAGGTCTGTTCATTGCTCCTGACTTCGGGAGTGGCATCGGTCACAGGAGAGACTGCTGAAAACAGAAGCGGCAGGGTGATAAACACTCTGCCGCTTTGTTGTTTTGGTGATGTTCATCCTGAATCTGGTCAGGGTGATCATAGTCTGGGCAATCTGGCGCCTCTCGGGCCAAGGTTGAACTCTTTCTGACCAGAAGCGGTCAGACATTTCCGATTAGAACTGTTTGCCCTCAATATTTTTACGCAGCTGCGCAATTTCCAGTCCCAGAGAGACACACTGTTTTCCATCGATGCAGTAGTCCGCGTCTGCGGTTGCCAGGTAATGATCCAGCTTATGAGTCCCTTTTTCCAGATGGACCAGCCACATCTTTTCCTTTTCGTCCCAGTTCACGTCAACATCTATACCGCATACACCGATGTCAGGATAAAGGGCTTTGATCTTGTCGCAGAGTTCCTTCTTGTCATGCATGGTAATTCTCCTTTCCGTCAATAGATTTGCCTTCTGCCGGAGACGCGAACAGCCTTTTTCAGGTGCGTAAACGACGCCAGTCTATCAGTAGCCACACTGTAACCATTTCCTGCGTTATAACCAGCAAAAAGCGCAGATACAGGCTGTGCAGTCCAGAAAATTTTGGAGCAGACCGATTTTATGATATCGTTAAAAGAACAGTGTAAGGACACGATACCGGCTCTTACGGTACGTGATGTTGTTTTTTTATCAGAGTATTTTTTTCCTGATTTCATGATTATAAAACAGGCCGACGAAAAACAGTCGCAGATAGCCTATCTTACCGACCTTCTTGCCCATCCTGAGGCTGACAGCATTACCAGAAAGAAGATTGAAAGGGAGATCCGTCTCATCCGTGCGGGGATGAAAGGGGAAGCAGAAGCCGCCTATGAGATGCAGTTTCACTGGGGTAACTCTAAGAACTGGATGATTCTCAACGATTTGCGGATTGAGCATGACGGCCTTGTGGCCCAGATCGACCATCTCCTTATAAACCGCTTTCTTTATATCTGGGTGTGCGAGAGCAAACATTTCGCCGATGGCATAACCATCAACGAGCATGGGGAATTTCAGGCGTTCTTCGGGAACAAAGCCTACGGTATTCCCTCTCCCGTTGAACAGAACAACAGACACATACTGTTTCTGGAGCGGCTCTTTAACTCCGGGACTGTCAGACTGCCCACCCGCCTTGGTTTTCCCATCAGACCTGCTCTGAAAAGTCTGGTTCTCGTATCCAGAGGTGCCAGAATCACCAGACCGAAGACAGCGATTGACGGACTGTCCACCATCATTAAAAATGATCAGCTTTTCAAAACCATTGATAAGATGCTGGACGAGAATAATCCGCTGCTGCTGACAAAGCTCATCGGGCAGGATACACTGGAGGAACTGGCCAGGGAAATTGCCGGGCAGCATAAACCGCTTGAGTTTGACTGGGCTGCCAGGTTCGGTCTCTCCGAGGTTGGCCGGGTCTGTGGGTCAGCTTCACAAAAAGACGCTGTACCGGAAGCGGAAAGTGGCGGCGTAACGACTGTAGTTGCAGAACCGATAAAAGAGTATGGTGCTCCTGCTGCTTCGCCTCCTGCCTCGACAAAACAACATACCTGTTCTGCCTGCAGTGCGGAAGTGACAGATAAGGTGGTCAGGTTCTGTCTGGGAAATGTGTCCAGATTCGGTGGTCAGGTGTACTGCATGGCCTGCCAGAAGAGGGTGTCTTCCGCAGGGGTGCGTTCAGCTGAACCGGCATTGAAACAACTACGACAAAGGCGTATCTGTCACTCCTGTGGTGTACCCCTCACCTACAGTGTTGCCAAATTCTGCTGGACGAACAAGTCCAGGTTCAACGGCTTTCTGTACTGCATGGACTGTCAGAAGACAGTCTGACACAGGCTGTTAATGGAGTGCTGTTGCACCTTTTCCCCGGCACCCTTACCAGCGATCAGCCTGAAGAGTACCGGCAGAGGCGTATTCAACCGTTTTGGGATAAAGGTGTGGCCCAAATCTTCCGACCATATCATTTGATATACTGTCAACTTATTGGTTCTTCTGGTTATAGATGCCCGGCAGAGTTTCCAAATGCTCCAGGGCAATGCATGCCCGGCTGAAGCCAATCCGCAATCCGGCCCGAATTCTACGTTGACTGGACCAATCGGAATTATATAAACAGTTTCCGGATGATATGCTGTCTTTCCTGTATCTGGTGATAGACGACCGGGATTCGAAACCTGAACAAGCAGGACCTTGCCGGACGACTCTTTCTCAGGCAAGGACAGATCTGTGTGAAGATTATAGATTTAAATGTCTGATAAATATATTCGGCGCGTGGGTGTGATGTGAGCCCGGGTCGATTGATAAAAGATAGTAAGACAAAGACTATCTCGCCTGAAGCCGCTTTTCCATGCATCCGGGTACGGGTCAATGTATGATTGGAATGAAGACATTGTGAGGTCCGTTACAGTCTGAATGAATATCTGGTTGCACCGGAAAGGATGTTGATACATGTTAATGTCTTGCCAGGAGCTTCTTCAGCATACTCTTCTTTTCGATATCGAAGTTAACGAACGAAACGAAATTTATTCTCTTGGCGCAGTCCTTCATGAGAAGACTTTTCAGGTCTACAACAAGAGGATAACCCCGCACATACTTGCAGAGTTCGATGAATTTTCTGCAGAAGCACAATATCTTTTAGGCCATAATATCCTCAAACACGATCTTCCGCGATTGCAGCAAGCTGCCCCCTCCCTGCAGATTTTTACCAAGCCAAAGATTGATACTCTTTTTCTTTCACCACTGGCCTTTCCGGCTAATCCGTATCACCGATTGGTCAAGAACTACCAGATCGTTCGTGACAGCATAAATGATCCGGTTCAGGACGCAGCGTTAGCCGGGAAGGTATTTACCGAGCAGTGGGAAGCGTTGGTTAAGCAGTTCGGTGCCGATGCGGATGTAGCACTTTTATATCGGGCCTTTCTGGCCTCCGACAGCAGCCTGATCGGCACGGCAGAGGTCATGGGGTATATGGGTATCCCCTTATTGACCGGGGATGATGTGCTGGAAACCTTTTCCTGGTTTGCCCGTAAACATTGCTGCGTTACCGCAGTCGACCATATCGTGTTACAGCTCATTGATGAACAGGCCTCGTTGGTACCGCTTGCCTATGTGACGGCATGGTTGTCGGTTGCTGATGGCAACTCGGTTCTTCCTCCTTGGGTTCGCCATCAATTTCCCCAAATTGCAGGTATTCTCCATCAACTCCGGGAGAGCAACTGCCGTCAGGAAGATTGTGTTTACTGTCAAACGCATCATGACCCGAAACGTTTTTTGCTTGATTACTACGGGTTTTCTTCGTTCAGGTCGGAACCGCAAACCAGTGATAGACAAAGCCTGCAGGAGGAGATCACCCATGCTGCAGCCAGGGACGCTTCACTCTTCGCAACCCTGCCGACCGGCGGAGGAAAGTCTCTCTGCTATCTTCTTCCGGCCCTGATGCGTTATCAGCGGCGCAATATGCTGACCATTGTCATTTCTCCCTTGCAGGCCCTGATGAAAGATCAGGTTGATAACTTTTCCCGTTTCACCGGCACCAGGATTGCCGCTGCCTTGTACGGCATGCTGACCATGCCCGAACGCAAAGAGGTTCTCGAAGGTGTTCGTTTGGGTGATATCGGAATATTGCTGGTTTCACCGGAACAGCTGCGCAATGCATCCTTCATTGCCACCGTTGGTCAGAGGGAGATCGGGGCCTGGGTGTTTGATGAGGCACATTGTCTTTCTAAATGGGGACACGATTTTCGACCAGACTATCTGTATGCTATCCGATTTATCCGGGAGTTTGCCGAACGTGAAAAGACCGGCATCCCACCGGTTCAGTGTTTTACAGCTACCGCTAAAAAAGATGTTCGTTCGGAGATTATCGATATTATTCAAGGTGACCTTGGGCTGCGGGTTGTTCAGTTCGCCGGTGGACATGAACGGACTAACTTACAATACGAGGTTCTGGAAGTTAATCGATTGGAGAAGTATCAGACAGTCCTTGACTTGCTTCGGTCCCGGTACGAGGACAGCGGTAGTGTGGTTATCTACTGTGCAACCAGAAAGGGTACAGAACGATTAGCTGAATTTCTGCAGGACAATGGTTTTATTGTTGAAGCTTTTCATGCCGGTCTCGAACCACCGATTAAAAAACAGATTCAGGAGAGTTTTATCACAGGCGTAACGCCGATTATCTGCGCAACGAATGCCTTTGGCATGGGGATTGACAAAGAAGATGTACGCCTTGTTATCCATGCAGACATCCCTGGCTCGCTGGAAAATTATTTGCAAGAGGCGGGAAGAGCCGGTCGTGATCGGCAAGATGCACACTGTATTTTGATTTTCAACGAGCAGGATATTGAGGGACAGTTTCGGCTGAGTGCAGCCTCAATGCTCAGTCAGAGAGAAATTGCCCTGTTTTTGCGCGGACTTCGCCACACAGCACGTGGAAATGATACGGTGATCCTCACCGCTGGAGATCTTGTGCGTCTGGATGTGGTTGAGGTTGATCCGGATCTGCCTGATGCCGATACCCGAGTTCGCACAGCACTGGCGTGGCTTGAACGTGCCGGATATTTACAGCGGGACGAGAATAAAACAAAAATTTTCCAGGGAAAACC
>JAAYDD010000223.1 GCA_012729435.1 Desulfobulbus sp. | reverse complement strand
GGTCAGTCCCTCATCGAACTCACCGGTGCGCAACAGGAGGATCTGCAGCGGTTTTTACATGAAAACAACATAGCGTTTGATGCAATGGGGGAACGGCTGGTTATCTACAGCAACGGTGATGCCGCGCTGGAGCAGGCCATACACGAAAACTTCTGCAGTCGCGAATGCACCTTTCGTGCCGCCACCCTGGAAGATGTCTTTCTCCGCCTGACCGGCAGGGAGTTACGTGAATGATGCAACTCTCTCACCTTTCCTGGCGTTTTCTCACTGTCTGGCGGCGGAACCTGATTGTTTACCGCAGGATCTGGAAGGTCAACTTCATGGCACCGCTGCTGGAGCCGGCCTTCTATATCCTCGCCTTTGGCATCGGGTTCAAAGGGTTGATCAGTGAGGTCAGCTACGCTCAGCAGCCGCTCACCTACACCCAGTTCATCGCACCGGCCCTGGTGGCCATCTCCATCATGTACAATGCCTTTTTTGAGACGACCTATGCCTCGTTTGTCCGGATGTACTATCAGAAAACCTTTGACGGCATGATGACCACGCCTCTGTCTCTGGAAGAGATCGTACTGGCGGAGATTGTCTGGAGTGCGACCAAGGCCACTGCCGCTGCCGCGATCATGAGCATGGTGCTGGCGGTGTTCGGGTACGTCTCCCTGCCGCAGGGTCTCTTGATCGTGCCGCTCGCCTTTCTGGGCGGGCTGGCCTTTGGCAGCGTAGGCATGGTGTTCACCGGTATTATCCCTTCCATCGATATGTTCAACCTGCCGACCTTTTTATTCATCACTCCGATGTTTCTTTTCAGCGGCACCTTCTTTCCAGTGGCCGGCCTGCCTGCCTGGGCGCAGACCGCGGCCTTGGGGTTTCCGCTCTACCATCTGGTTGAACTGAGCAGATACTGCTGTCTGGGCAGCATTGAGGGAAGTGTACTCGTAAGCCTGAGTTACCTTATTGGCTTTCTGCTGGTCTTCTTCTGGATAAGTCTTGTGGTCATGCGACGGCGTCTCATCAAATAGCCTGCAACAGTTCTATGGACAATTTCACACGCCGGTTATCTGCAGCTGCTCAGCCGGGCGCACAGCCTGTGACAGCCGGGAGCTCTAGTTTGCAGACAGTTTGCTGTCTCTGGTCAGAAAATCGGTCACTTCCTGCCACCAGGGCTGATCAGTTCCCATGGGCATGCTGTTATGCCCTGCCCCCTGCATGACCCACAGTTTTTTGTTGGTCATGAGTTTTTCATAAAGGTGCCGACCGTGACGGGGTGGAATGATCTCATCCTCACCAGCCAGAAGCACGGCCACCGGCCCCTTAAAATGCCGCAGGTTGGCGACATTGTCGTAGCGGTCACGCAGTAACCAGCGGACCGGCAGTAACGGATAGTGTGCTGCAGCCACATCCGCCAGTGTATCCCAGGGTAAGAACAGCACCACCCCGGCCACAGGTACTCTGGTCTGCCGGACAACACCGGCAGCAACCCCGCAGCCAAGCGACTCTCCCCACAGATAAAGCGGTGCCCCGAACTGCGCATGGGCAAGCTCAAGGAGAGTGACGCCATCCTGCACCAATGCTTTTTCAGCAGGTTGCCCATCGCGCCCTCCATATCCGGGGTACTCAGCCAGCAGGACCCGGAAATGGTGTTTTACAAGGGCCTTGGCATAAAAAAAGCGATGAAAGGCTGCACCACCATTGCCATGAAAGACAATAACCGTGCCGCGAACCCCCTGTTGCAGGTTCGGCTCGGCAACAAACCCATGAAACCGCCCGGATGAAGGCCAGTGCCGCAGGTCCAGTTCCCGCGCCTGCAAAGGTGAGAGCTCGGATGTATCCGGAAAGTAGAGCATGTTTCGCTGGTTGACATACATGAACACCAAGAGACCGAGGTAGCCAATACCAAGAGATACCGCAACGGTAAGAAGCATACGGTGATCCTGAAGGATGGAGAAGAGAGCTGACATATCTTGTATCTTTATTGTTTATCAAGGTATCCGGTTTGCACGGCGTTAGCGCACCGTTATCTGTTCTGCTCTGCCCAGAAGCGATGTTCCAGACAAGCGACCGCCATGTACAAAAACAGTGCACAACCGATAACCGTTGAAAACCCTCCATGCAAGGCCAGCAGCATGGCAAGGATCGTACTGATGACCGAAAAGAACCCATTTACACCCCAGGCAAGCGGAATCCATTCAGGATAACGGGTACCCAGCCG
>JAAYDD010000222.1 GCA_012729435.1 Desulfobulbus sp. | reverse complement strand
AATCACCGCACCGCAGGAGGCGATTGAATGCGCCTGTCTGGACGGTTGTTTTTCTTAACAAATTCCGGTTTCAACACCAGAAGAGACAGGTCCCGCTTGCAGCCTTGAAAAGAGTGCATCCAGCATAACAGGGCCCGGAATCGTACTTACCGGAAAACAATGCTCACCGGACAGTGATCCGATCCAAAGACTTCGTCATGAATGTTCGCCTCCAACACCCGGTGGTCACTTGCCGGATCAACTATAAAATAGTCAATCCTCCAGCCAATATTCTTTGCCCTGGCATTAAACCGGTAACTCCACCAGGTATATCGTCCGGGTGAAGGGTCAAACTTTCTGAACGTGTCGATATAGCCCGCTGTGGCAACTTCATCCATCCATGCCCGCTCCTCGTCTGAGAACCCCGGATTAAACCGGTTTTTACTTGGATTTGCCAAATCAATCTCTTTATGCGCAACATTTAAGTCACCACACAGAACAAGCGACTTATCACGAGACAGATTGTTCATATGAGTCAGCAGGGCGCTATGAAACTCCTGCTTATAGGCCAACCGTTTCAGGGCTGGCTGGGCATTCGGCGAGTAGACATTGATGAAATAAAAATCTGAAAATTCAAGGTTCAGGACGCGTCCTTCATCATCCATCAGCCCGACCCCGTCCAGTCCGTTCCAGACACGAACAGGCTGTATCTTGGAAAGAACAGCAGTTCCGGCATATCCCTTTCTTTTCGCCGGATTCCAGTACACATGGTAGCCGTCTACCATTTCACTGATCTCAGGAACCTGATCCGGATGGGCCTTGATTTCCTGAAGAGCAAGAATATCCGGGTCAAGTGCCTGAAGAACATCGGAAAAACCGTTTTTCAGAGCAGCTCGCAGGCCGTTGACATTCCAGGAAAAAAACTTTTTGCTGTCTGTTGTTGTCATTTTGTCGGATCTCTTCAGAGTACGAGGGGTTACACCGATCTTTGGACACCATTCTTCAATAGGGCAGCGATCACAATGCGGTGATACAGGTTTACATATCCCCTGCCCAAAGGCAACCAGCGTGAAATTGATATCTTTCCAGTAGCGTTCAGGCAATGTTTTACGCAATGCCATCTCTGTTTGCAACGGGGTCTTTGTTGCCACCATCCCCCATATGTTCACAATACGGTGCACATGCGTATCAACACATATCGCCGGCTTGTCAAACGCCACCGTCACCACAAGGTTGGCGGTTTTTCTTCCTACACCTGGCAATGTCAGAAGGGCATCAATGGTATCCGGCACTTTGCCGTTAAACTCCGTTTGGAGCACTTGCGGCAGCGCACGCAGGTATCTGGCCTTGTTCCGATAAAATCCGACCGGATATATCAGTCTTTCCAATTCAGAAAGCGACAGTCTGGCCAGCTCTTCTGCTGAACCGGCCCGGGCAAAAAGCCGGCGAGTTGCCGCAGCTGTCACCTCATCTCTGGTTCTGGCAGATAAAATAGTGGCCACCAGCACCTTGAAAGGATCTCTGGTTTGTGTCGCTATAAGGTCAACTACAGGTACCTGGTAGTTGATCACCTCTCGCTGCACAAGAGGAAATATCGTTTCAAAGGGAAAGGACATGGATCGGACAGCAGTTGAAATGATTGAAGAACCGGGTCATGGTTGATGATTAACACCAAAACACAGCCAACAGCAAACCGGTTCAAAGCGGGCCGGCCAGATATTCACTGCAGAGCTGTCAATTTAACGAAGCGAACTTCCGGGATGAAGGACTGCAGATGTGCACCGGTGAGCAGACGGACATTTTCGGCGGCACAAAGAAGAATTACTTCTTTTCCCCGTAATACTCCTGCTGATACTCATAGTACCCGAAAACCTTGTAATCAAGTACAGTCGCTCTATAGGCATTGAAAACAACACCCAAAATCTTCTCACGACCGATGGCATCAGCCAGAGCCTTAATATACTCTCTTCGGGCGGTGCCGTACCGGACAACAAGGACAACTCCATCCACGTGTTGAGCCAGAACCGACGTCTCACTGGCTGCATGCAGGGGAGGACTGTCAAACAAAACGATGCGATCCTCGTAACGGTGTGACAGTTCATCAACAAGTCGAGCCATGGCTGCAGAGCTTAAGAGCTCTGCCGGATTGATGGATCGTGGTCCGGCAGGAAAAATCGAGAGCTTTTCTATCCCCGAGGGTTGCAGGAGTTCCGGAATACGCCTTTTATGCTGTAAATAATCGGACAGCCCCTTCGCGTTGGCAACGCCGAAAAGAGCATGCTGAGTGGGTTTGCGCAAATCACAATCCACGAGCAGACAGAAGTTATCGACTCCTTGCGCCAGAGATATCGCCAGGTTTGCGCAGATAAAGCTTTTTCCCTCTCCGGGTGATGCGCTCGTCACCAAGAGTGTCCGAGGAACCTTACCGGAAGATGGGAAAAGAATTCGAGTCCTCAGTGCACGGATACTCTCTGCAACAGGTCCGGTGGTGACCGCAGCAAGCGTTAAACGGTCATCCCACTTTCCAAGCTGTGCCGTATGTTCGGCGATCTCTTTCCGAGGCGGAGGAGGAGCAACCACCGGTTCTGCCTCCATGACTGGTTGCGGCTCCGGCGGGGTTATCGCCACCTCTTCCGCACCACCATCGACTGCCTCATTCGCCCGCTGCAGAGCATTAAATACTTTCCCCACCTTGTCCTCCGCTTATTCCAAACACACCATTACGAATCCGTATCCCGGAGTATGGCAAAATCATTGATGAAACTTTAACCACGCAGTGATACCGAGAAAAACAATGAGCACTGCTCCCACTACAACCGGCCATTGCCATCTGTATTTTTTTTCCGACCTGCTGACCGGTAACGGGGTGCCTTCTCCAGGAAAGTGAAGATCATTTACGCTTTCTTCAATCAATTCGGCACCAATAACCGGAACTCCTTCGGCAAAACCGGTCAACAGGGCGTGATCGCAGATAATATTGATCAACCGAGGGGTTCCCTTGCTGACACGATGAATTGCAGCGATGGCCTCTTCTGAAAAAATATTGAAATGCCGGGCTCCGGCGTGACGCAGCCGGAAAAGGATATACTGTCGGGTTTCTTCCAGAGTGAATGTGCTCAGATGAAACCTGATACCGATCCGTTGCCGTAAAGGTAAAAGACGGTCGTCGCTCATCCGTTCGTTCAATTCCGGCTGACCGACAAGAAAAATAGAAAGCACGTCCTGTCCTTTTTCCTCAAGATTCGACAGAAGCCGGATTTCCTCTAACAAATCGACCGGCAGAACATGGGCCTCATCGAAAATCAACAGGACCCGTTCATCCTTCTCATAACACTGCTTCAGGAGATTACCGAACTCAATGAGAAACATTGCCTTATTACCATCCCAGTGCAGACCGAGTTTTTTGGCAATATAGGAAAAAAACTCATCGCGGTAGAGAATAGGATTGTTAAGCAGACACAGGTGAACGTCTTGCTCCAGTGAACTGACCAGTGCCTGAAGCAAGGTGGTTTT
>JAAYDD010000221.1 GCA_012729435.1 Desulfobulbus sp. | reverse complement strand
CATTCTCTTTGCATAACTAGTAATAAAACAGGGGATCATCTCAGTAAATGAAACTCACACACATGTACTGTGATGAGACCCGCTGTCTTGGGTATGTGTCTGGTTATTTGAAAAGACACGCAAGGCAGAACACATTATCTCGAAAGCAGGAGGAAATAACATGCCAAGAGGAGATGGATCCGGACCAATGGGAATGGGGCCGATGACCGGACGTGGAGCAGGTTTTTGTGGGGGTGCCGGAGCACAGGAGTTCACACCGGCTCAGCAGCGGGGAGGTCTGGGAAGAGGAGGAATGGGCGTTGGAAGAGGTCGCGGATTTGCCGGCGGAGGTCGTGCATTTTGCCGCAGACCGTTTGCTCAGAGAGGTTTCCGCGGTTCAGGCCTGGGTATGGGCTGGGGATATGGGCCAGGCAGTGGCATGGCGTCATTCGAAACTGATGCCGGCGAGCAAAAGCAGATACTCAAGCTTCAGGCAGAAAACCTGCAAGCCAAGTTGGATGCCATTAACCAACGCCTGGCAGTTCTTGAACAGAATGAATCAGCTGAATAGTCACTTACACCATCGCACACATGTGCAGATCATCCTGTCCACAGCCCGGCATGCTGTGGCGTGCGCAGGATGATCCTGTTTTCTTCCCGAAATCTCACACCAGGAACTGAAGATGAAGATCGCATTCACAGTAGCAGGAACTGACATGACCGCAGCCATGGATCCACGATTTGGAAGATGTTCAGGATTTCTCATCTACAACCTGGACAACGATACCTTTGCAATCAATGCGAACAGGAGCCGTGATGCTGCGCACGGTGCAGGTATTCAGTCAGCTGAATCCATGGTACGGTCCGGTGTTCATGCAGTGATTACAGGTCATTGCGGACCGAAGGCTTTTCAGGTGCTGCGGGCTGCAGGGATCAAGGTTTTTGCAACAACTGCCCCTAACGTTACCGATGCCCTTGCACTGTATCGTCAGGGCAAGCTCACAGAAATCACAACTCCGCAATCACAGGGCCGAGGACGCCGAGCATAGCACCTTACGTGTCTTTACGGTACATCACCGTCGAAATAACTTCCGAAAATAAAAAGAGCCGGGCAGTTCATGGTGCCGCCCCGGCAAACTGCACCTCCAGGCCGGCCGCACCGGGACGGCACCGATCACCAAAGGCCCTGCACAGTGATGCAAGCGCAACCTCACCGGTGCAATGGCATGGAATAATGAGATCGGGTTCCAGTTTACGCAAGGCCTGAAGCGTCATTTCTATTTTGTCGGGGTCTGCACTGATGAGATGAAAGCCACCGATGACCGCGCGGATACGCATACCGTTATTCTGCCGCTGAGCCTGCAATAACGTATTGATCAACCCGGCATGCGCACATCCCACACAGACAATCAATCCCTGCTCCGTTCGTATCCAGAGAGCAAGGTCATCATCAAACGGATCCGGACGGTACCCGGATTGATCAAGGAAAAAAGGTCCTGAACTTTCTTCAAAGACTGTCTTCCGGTCTATGGGGCCGGTGAGGCCAACCCCGTTTTTCAACAGGGCAGGCTGCTGCACCCAATGAACCCGCTCCTGCGGGAACCTGTCCAGAACCGTCATGGCTCTACGCGGCATCTGAATAGATCGGACGTCGTGGTTTCGAATAGCGTAACGAGGAAAAACCGCACCCGGATGACAGTGCAGCGTACAGTTGTGCGCCTGATGGATAACGGTATCCAGCCCGCCGGTGTGGTCGTAATGGCCATGACTGAGGACTACATGTTCTGCAGATGACAGACGGATACCGGCTCGCCCGGCATTGGCGGATAAAGCGCCCCCCTGCCCCGTATCAAAAAGGATGGACATGCCGTCTGCCTCGACCCAGAGAGCAAAACCATGCTCGGTTGCAAATCCGTCCACACCGGTATTATCAACAAGAATAACGACCCTTGTGTTCTTGATATTGACTGGCACTGACATATCCGTTCCTGTGTCTAGAGTTTTTTCTCCTTCAGATTACCGTGAGAGATCAATACGTACCTGAATATCGGCAACGCACGCAACATCCGGCATCAGAGGCGTCTGCGCTGCCACATCTCCACAATGTTCTTTCCTGTCTCATAAAAAAGACCATGCCGTCAACATGAACCACACCTTTCTATACACATGTTCCGACAAGTTCAACTCCGGCACCCTGGCCGCCATTCAGTGCCTGATCTCTGTACTGCAGGAGTGTCGCCAGGGTAAAACGATTATGGAGACATTTTCCGGCCTGCATACTCTGATCCATATTTTCGCAAGAAGGTAAACACTCTTGGGTGAAGGTCTCCAACACTCAACATCTTCTTCTTGAGATACGGCACTTATCGCATCGTTGATGAATCGGTTGGTGATTACCAACAAAAGGAGCATCTCCTCTGAACAGCATCAGCGGCTCTCTTCTCTATACAATGGACGTACTTTGCTTTTCAGACAACTGTGGATCATCCACAGATCTGTTGCACATGTCCTACACAATCGTTGTGGAACACTGTTCTTATCTGGAAGGCAATCGGCCGGGATTTGTTCAAATACCGACAGCTTTATCATCAGCGCCAAGGTATTCGCAAGAGACGATGTTCAGCTTTAACGGAGTGAAACACACAAAAAACGGGGCAAACAGTTCCGTGAACATCGGATCTGCCCGCCCCGTACAGGTAAACGCGACGAAAGGATGAGAGTTACTCGGATTCCATGCTGACTTTCCAGACCTCCCAAACCTTGCCGACTAAATCCGGGCCTGGTTTCAGGGTGAGTTTGCCGGGTTTCCAACCGGAAGGAGTTGCCTCTGTCCCCTTGCTGGCTCTCACAAGTTGAAAGGCCTGTATCTGCCGTATGGTTTCCGCCACATGTCGACCAACCGGAGGGGTCAGGACCTCATAACCCTGGACAATGCCGTCAGGATCAATAATAAATCTACCCCGGTTTTCCACACCTGCATCCGGATCGTACACGCCATACGCCTCCCCGACCTTGCCCCCGCCATCAGAAAGCATCGGGAAGGGCACGCCTCCGCTCACCATCTTGGACAGTTCGTGATCATCCCACATCTTATGGACAAAAACACTGTCAACACTCATGGAAAACACTTCTACACCAAGTTCCTGAAACTTCGGATAATGATCGGCGACCGCCGATATTTCAGTCGCTCAAACAAAGGTGAAATCACCTGGATAAAAGCACAGGACAATCCACTTCCCCAAATGATCAGAAAGTTTAAACGAAGTGAACTCGCCCTTATGATATGCGGGAGCCGCAAAATCAGGAGCTGGTTTTCCTACCTGGATCATCTTTTGTTCCTCCTTTATTGGTGGTGCAGCCTGTTGTTCTTCTGGTTTGTTCGGTTGACCTACCAGACCTCCGGTCGGGCGGGCACAACCAATAGCAGGGCTATCAGCCATACGCTTCCTCCTTGGACATGAGTACCGATAAAAAAATCGAATCGCCGCGCTTAAACGAATTTAGGAAAAGTTACTATTCATCGACTTAAAAATCAACTGCCTTTACGACGGAAGAGCAAATAACAGGCCTGAAAACACAAACGGGAAAAGACAGAAAATGTTCCCGCAGAAGCTTGACACTCTTCTTCCATTCTGTTCACCTCCCTTTTTGTGCCCGGCTCACACTCTCTTCCGAGACATTCCGTGACCATCGGCAGTGCTGTCTCATAAATGATCAATAAAAGGAGGCTCGGAGCGCTCTTTGGAGTATAATGTTTTTGCGAAAAAGATCATACATACCAAGGAGATCCGAGCCATGGCCTATAGCGACACAGTGCTG
>JAAYDD010000220.1 GCA_012729435.1 Desulfobulbus sp. | reverse complement strand
CAAACTTCCAGGCCAGATCAGCCCCCACTTCAAAACTCTTGCTCTTTTCCGGATTTAAATCGGCATTGGGAAAATAGTAGTACGAATCGCCTGCCAACTGGCGAGGTGTGGGCATATGAAAGCCCTCAGCATAGTTCGCCCTCAGTTTAAGGATATCCACCGGCAGCCATGCCACACCCAGGGATGGGGCAAAATTGGTATCAGAAAGCCGGACACCGGCAATTTTGTCGGTATTTTTGTATGAGTCATAGCGCCCGCCGGCGGACAGGACAACCTGCTCATCAAAAAGACGCAGCTTACCCAGCAGATACCCGGCATAGTCGGTCGATTTGGCACTCGTTCGAGAGGCTTCATAGCCAAAGTCCGAGGATGTGTCCAGATCATACCTGATGTAATCAAACCCGGCGGTCAGCGTGATGAGATTCCTGTCATACGTCACGCGGGCCTGTCCCTGCTGAAGTTCGGTGTCATTGTTGTTCCAGCCGTCAGAGACGGGATAGTGCACCATGGTCCAGGGCATGTTGCGATCACTGTAGTTCAGACGCCGGCTCTCATGTTTGCCGAAGGTATAGTCCGCCGCCCAGCTGAACACCTTATCTGTGGTACTGCCGGCATAGCTGAGGGTGGTATTGGATGCGGTCTCATCAGAACTGCCAAACGAGTCCGGATACATTGAGGAATCAGGCCAGCCGCTGAAGGGGACTTCACCGTCATCAAGCTTGAAGTAGTTGAGATGGGCACCCACCCGGTGGTTTTCCAAAAAGGTATAGCCGGCATCGAGATCAAGTCCCGTGCGACCGTCAACACTGGTGTGCCGCCACTTGTCTCCAGCTCCGGTTTTATAGTCATCCACCCTGCTGTGCGTCAGTGCACCGGAAAAGTCAAAGCCGCCCTTCCCGCCGGACAATGCCACCTGCTGATCAAAACGACCGTAGCTGCCGATGCCAAGCTCTGCACTCGCGGTAAAACCCTCCTTACCACGCTTGGTGATGATGTTCACCACGCCGCCAACAGCTGAAGTGCCGTACTGTACAGCGGCAGGCCCTCTGATCAGCTCAATGCGTTCCACATTGCCCAGATCTTTCAGGTTCAGAAAACTGGTGCCGGTGCGATGCCCGTTCAGCAAGATAAGCGTTGCCCCCTCCAGTTCATTGCTCATGGAGGAGTTACCGATACCCCGGATATACAGGGAACTGTTGCCGGCGCCGTTACCGCTGGTCGTATAGGTCTGAAAGCCTTTTTTATTCAAAAACTCACCCACATCTGTGGCTGTGGAGCTCCGGATCTCCTGTTCAGTAAAAACAACGATGTTGGACGTCACCTCTCGCTTGGTTGCTTCTGTTGAGTCGGCAGTGACGACCATGGTATCCAGAACAATAGAGTCCTGCGCCCAGGATATGGCCGGCAGCAGCAGCACTGTGCTCAACATTGATACACCCAGTTTTTGTTTCATACAGCCTCCCTCCCCTTATTGTCCTTTTGCCGACACAGGATGTCGGCGTTGATATTTTCTGCAGGCCGCTTCCCGCCCGAAGACTCGGTCCGGAAGCATATCTGCGCCACAAACAAAAAAGGCGTCCTGAGTCGAAACCGACCCAGGACGCCCTGTTATCCTGAAAATCATACCCGAAAGACGCCCGACCCCAGGCAATCTCCGGAACAGCACTTCAGGCAGGTCTTCTGACTTGTCCCGTTTCCGCGGCCTTCCCATCCCGAAATACGGAACAGTGACACGCAAAGGCGAAAACGCGTCGCACCAGGGAGCGACGAAAGGATTTACAGCGATGGGCTCGTCCCCGATTTTCACGGGGTTCCCTTGTTAGGCTACACAAGCACCTGAAGATATGGCTGACCGGTAAAGTAAAAAACTGAACTTGTCAAGCTTTATCACCTGCCGCACAAAAACGTGTCATCACCCGGTTACACAGGCTCTCTTTACCGCCGCCGGTCCTCTTCTCAATACTCCGCAGGATCTGCCGTCAGCTGGCGACAACCGGGACCCAGCACCTGACTTTGACCACCGGTTCGGGGCATGATCTGTATCTGCGTACTGATCCGGTCCTTGAGGGCGGCAACATGTGATATAACACCGATCAGTTTACCGTCCTGCCGCAGCCCGGAAAGAGCTTCCAGCGCTGTGTCCAGCACCTCTTCATCCAGGGTGCCGAATCCTTCATCCAGAAACAGTGAATCCACCCGGACATTCCTGCTCGCCATCTGAGACAGGCCGAGTGCAAGCGCCAGACTGACAATAAAACTCTCTCCTCCGGAAAGGTTTTTGGTGGAACGGATCTCACTTGCCTGGTAGGTATCGATCACGTCCAGTTCAAGCGGTTGTTTCGTATTTCGGACGAGTACGTAACGATCGCTCATTTTCTGAAGCTGTCTGTTGGCATACCCGATCATTCTGTCAAAAGTCAGCCCCTGGGCAAAGTTCCGATACTTCTTCCCGTCAGCTGAGCCGATCAGCTCGTGCAGGTTTTCCCATCTTCGACAGTCTCTTTTCCGGGCCTCTATAATTGCCTGCTTCTCAAGAATCCGCTCTCCGGCAGCTGTATTCTCTCTCAGTCTGTGCTCAAGACCGGCAATGACTGTGCGCAGCGTGTTGTACGATTCTTTTTGCCGTGCCAGCAGGTTTTCAAGTTCCGGTAACGGCTGATCGGTTACCTGCCGCTCCATCTCAACCGCCAACCGTTTTTCCCGATCGTTTTGCCGGGCTTTAAGGTCGGTCAGCCGATCATCAAGAACCCTTGCCCGCGCAGACAGCTCCTCTCTTCTGACAGCAGAGAGCATCCCGCCAAGGAACTCCTCTTCATCAGCAAAACCTGCGGATCCGAGCTCTGCAAGGAACTCGTTCTCCTGTCTGCGCAGTGCCGGTTTTCGCTCGTCGATGCTTTTTTGTAACGATTCGATATGCGCCAGAAGAACAGCCCGCTTTTGCTGCTCTGCACTGTACAGCTCCCTGGCCTGCTGCTCCGCTCTTTCAGCAGCGGTCACAGCCTTGTTGAGACGCCTTTCCTCATCGTCAGGATGCCTCTCTCCGTAGAGTTCTCTGCGCTCGTCACCGGCACTGTTGAACACCCTCTTTAATGACTCCAGGCGGGCCTGCTTTTCGGTCAGGGCGGCAGTCTGCATGCGGACAACCGCATCCACCCGTTTTATTTCGCTGTCGATCTCTGCTAGCTCTTTCTCCAGATCAGTTTTCTGCTTCACTGCGAACAGCCAGTTGTCCCGTCGTTTCCTGAGGTTCTCCAGAAGATCTGCCACAGCGTCACGGCCGATATCACCAAAACCCAGTGGCTGAAGTTTATCAGTAACGGCCTGTCGTAACGCCGCACCGTCAGTGCGGAATTTTGTCAGACTTTCCTCTACCATGACAAGAGCCGCTTCAGCCGTCTTCTGTTCATGCTCTGCTGCTGTTCCAAGTTTTTCAGCCTCTGCCAGACTCTCCCGTGCCAGTCGTTCAGCTGCTTCGAGGTCTCTGATCGCAGTCTCCTGTTCCTCAGCCCGGCTGATCAGTGCCGTCAGGACCGCAACCCGTTCTTCAGACACGTCGGCAACCGGAACATTCCCTTTGACAAACGGATGCTCCAGCGCGCCGCACAGCGGGCACGCCCTGCCGTCTTCCAATTTCTTGCGATGCTCTTCAAGTTGAGTGATGCGTGCCACAAAGGCCATCTCACGAAGCAGGGTCTCCTTCTCCGCGCGATACTCCCGCAGCAGTCGATCTCCGAGCATCTGCTTCAACGTATCTTTACTGTGCTGCAGTCTTCTGGCCGTCTCTGCCAACGCCGCTTTGCGGCCATCAGTCTGTCTCCGGCACCGGTCAACTGACCTGACCGCCTCCTGTACAGTCTGCACGGCCCTGTCATACTCACCCTGTTTATGCAGGATATCCTGCTCCAGCACAGACAGAGCCTGCAGCTGTTCTTCAATGCCGGCCAGATCACCGACAAGCTGCTCATCATCTGCATGCTCTCTGAGATAGGTCTCCGCCTGCTCCAGCTGTTTCCCGGCACCGGTACGTCTGTGATGCTCACGGACAAGGATCTTCCTCTCCTCTTCGAGCTTCAGCACATCTCTTGCACACGCCTCTTCCGCTTCGGTAACAGCCTGTCGCTGATCAGCAAGCCGCTGATCAAGGAGTCGAACTTTCTGTAATAAGGGTGCGGATACCTTCAGCTCCTCTCTGACGCGAATGGTCTGTTCCTCTGTGAGCCTGCAGTTATGAGCCTGACGCTTGACAGCTGTTTCCAGTTCAGGAAGCATTCTCTTTTCAGTGTTCAGTTTCGCCTGATCGTCCGCCTGCTGTTTGCGGACAGCGGCAAGTCCGGTATAGGCCGCTTCAAGTAAAGCCGCCCTCATGGCCCGGTCAAGCCGGTCACGTTCCGGCTGAAAAACGGTGATCTCTTTCTGCAGCCTTACAGACTCATCCATCAGATCGGTACGTTCTTTTTGCAAGGCAGCTATGCCGTTGAGCCAGGCAATGCCCTTTTCTGCTGCTGCAATCCTGACCGCAAGCTCCTCCGCCTCTTTCTGCTTTGATTCAAGAGTCCGGACGACCTCTTCTTCCTCTTCAGGAGTCAACACCACAATTCCCGCTGTTTCAACTTCAGCAACGGTCAACTTCTGCCGCGCCAGAAACTTCTGTTCGTGAACAAGCACAGAGATCCGGCTGTAAATTCCTGTGCCCGTTATCTGCTCCAGAATCGGGGCCCGGTCATCGGGTGCAGCCTGAAGAAATGCGGCAAACCCGCCCTGGGCCAGGAGCATGGAGCGGGTGAAGCGGTCAAAATCCATACCGGTGGCAGACTCTATCTGCTCAGCCACTCCCCTTATCTTTGACTCAAAGATCCGCCCTGTGTCAGCATGGGCTATCTCGTGTTTTGGTGCCTGAAGCTCGCCGTCAGGAGTTCTTCGCGCCCGGTGCTGACTCCAGTGGCAGCGGTAGCGTCCGGCCCTGGTTTCAAAAACCACTTCGGCGAAACACTCTCCGGTTCTGCGGGACATGATCTCATTTGTGCTCTTTGTAATCCTGTTCAGACGGGGGGTCCGGCCGTACAGAGCAAGACAGACAGCATCAAGGACTGTACTCTTGCCGGCTCCCGTGGGGCCGGTGATTGAAAAGATGCCGTCTGCTGTATAGGCGGGATGGGTCAGATCTATCTCCCATTCACCGTACAGTGAGTTGAGATTTTTAAAACGTACCAGCAATATTCTCATGAACAGCCTCTTTATTCAGCCCGCACATCTTCTTCCCGGAAGAGCAAAAGTGCCTCCTCATAGGTCTGCAACAGTTCCGGCCGCTGCTCTTCCGCCACCCCGTGCATTTCTAGGCACCGGGCAAAGACTTCGTTTACATCGAGGTCATCGAGAGTCTCCTGTGCAGACGTTTGCCGCAGCACCTGATCAAAAACACGGTTGTTCTTGATCCGCAGAATCTCTATTTTGCTGCTGGCAACGGCTCTTTGGAGCCGCTCGCGCAGATCGCCGATGATCTCATCACCTTCGTAGATCACTTCAAGCCAGGCCGGTGAACCGGCTGCCACAAGTTTCATGATACAGCCCTGTATGGCGGCCCAGTCTCCCTTAATCCGCTGAAGCCTTTGGAACACCGGCACGTCGATGACCTCAACCGATGCTGTCTGACCGT
>JAAYDD010000219.1 GCA_012729435.1 Desulfobulbus sp. | reverse complement strand
TACAGGCCTGTTGCCCGCATCACATCAAGAACCTGTTTCTTCAGCCCGGAGAAGACTACCTCCACGCCCGACTGCTGCAGCTGTGCCACCAGGTTGTGCAGCATCTCTTCACCCGAAGAATCGATGGAGTTGATCGAATCACCAACCACAAGAAGAAACTGTGCTTCATGACTGTCGGCCATCACGCCCAGTACCGCATCTTCAAAATGAGCAATATTGGCAAAATAGAGTGAGCCGTCAAAACGTATGGCCACGACCTTTGTTGATGTCGCCAGGTCGGGATGATACTTCACATCACGAAGCGTACCGTCTTTGTAACGTCCCAGAATAGCCACCCGGGGTGCCATGGTACGGTACAGGTAATGACCGATGGCCAGTAAGGCGCCAACCATGATCCCTTTATCAAGATGAGGTGCGGCCAGAAGAGTGACGGCAAACGTAACCAGTGCAAGAAACCCGTCGGCACGACTCGCTTTCCAAATATGACGAAACGCCCGGGGGGTGATCAGTCCGGTCACCGCCAGAACAATAATGACGGCCAATACTGCTTTGGGTAAATGATAAATGAGCGGCGTGAGAAACAGGAGAGTGACAGCCACAAAAAATCCGTTACAGACCATGGCCAGACCTGTTTGTGCACCGGCCTGCAGGTTGATGGCAGACCCTGTAAACGAGCCGCTGGCCGGATATGACTGAAAAAAAGAACCGCTAATGTTCGCCCTTCCCTGACCGATCAGCTCCTGGTTGGGATCAACGCGCTGCTTTGTTTTACCGGCCATGGCCTTGGCCATGGAGATCGACTCCATAAAGGCAACGAGAGCAATAACCAGAGCAGCGCTCATCAACTGCAAAATACCGTCTACAGTTATCGTCGGGACACGAAAACCGGGCAAACCTGCCGGAACAGCACCGACCACCTCGCCACCGCCGCTCAGTTTCAGGACTCCCTGTTCAATTTTCTTGATATGCCACAGACGACCGTCGGTCTGACTTTCTGCAGGAGCAGTGCCCATCTGATAGAGCTGCGGCTCGTGTCCTTCCGAAGGAAGGGTGCGCACAAAGTACAGTTTATGAATACCTCGCATCCGGCTCCGGTTTTCCTGTTCAGCGGTCTTGATATCAAGATCCATCAACTCGACTCTATAGCGCAGGTTTGCTGCCTTGCGGTAGTTATGCTCTTTTTCGGCCTGTCTCAATTGAACAGAGAGTTCAGCAATCCGGCTGCTCATACTTTCAATGCGCTGCGCTGTCGTCCCGTACTCTTCAACCAGCTCCCGGGCTTCCGGCGTCATGACTTCACTTAGCCGGCCGGTTTCCTTGTGTTCAAACCCGACAAGATAACTGATGCAAGTGGTCAGAGCGACCACAACCAACACACCGGATTTAGCGAGAAAAGTCACCCTTTTCACTGCCAGCATGAGAATCAGGCTGAATACCGACATCGCAAGGGTGGGCAGATGCGTCAACGGGATGTAACCAAGCATCTCCCATACATCCATGAGAAAAAAATCACTTCGGCCTTTAGGGATGCCAAGGAGCATATCCAGCTGAGAAAGTCCGATAATAAGAGCAGCCGCATTCATAAACCCCAGAATCACAGGGTGTGAGACAAAATTCACCGCACTGCCAAGCTTGACCACTCCCAGAAAAAGCTGAATACAGCCAACCAGAAGGGTCAGCAACAGCACCAGACCGATATACTCTTCAGATCCGGGCACAGCCATCGGAGTAACTGCAGCGGCGGTCATGAGAGAAAGAATAGCCACCGGGCCCGTGGCAAGTTGGCGGGAAGATCCCCAAAGGGCTCCAATAATAGCCGGTACCAAAGCAGTGTAGAGTCCAAACTGCAGTGGCAACCCCGAAAGTTGGGCATACGCCATGGCTTTGGGTACCAGAATCAGAGCACCGGTGATACCGGCGACCAGATCACCACGAAGCGTGAGCCAGGACAGAGGAAACCAGGAAAGAAAAGGAAAAATCCGCAGTGCCTGTTGACGAATCATGGAACACTCCCGGGATAAGAAAAATCGATCAGCCGCACAACACCGGCTCAGGCGGTCACCACCAAAACAGAGCACTGAGCCTGACCGATGATATTGTCTGCAATATGCCCCTTAAACACCTTTGGCATACCGCCTTTACTCCTGTTACCGATCAGGATCATATCAACTGTGCACCTGTCAGCTGTTTGCAGAATCTGTTCCACCGGATCACCGACGTGCAGAAGGAAATCACAAGGTACCGGTGGTGCAGCCTGCTCGGTTTTCCGGGAAACTTCATCAAGCAGAGCTTGAGCATTCTCCCTCTCCTCTTCGGCAGGTGCCACAGCCAGCATGATAATCCGCTGCAGGGTGGTACAGGTATGCCCCAGACTCAGCGCCTCTTCAACAGCCCGCCGACTGTTCGCCGAATTGTTGATCCCCACGAGGATCCGGTTGCCGGTTATTATAAAATCCTTGGGTGCAACCAGTACCCGGGGAAACCCCTGTTCCATCACCTTGGCTGTCATCTTCCCGATGAGCAGCGACAGCCGACCGGCCTTACCATGCCGGCCGATGAGAATGACATCGGCTCCGCGCAATTTAGCCTGCTCAACAATGGTTTTTTCCGGTTTGCTCGAGCCAACCACCACAACTTCAATCACAACACCGATATCTTTGGCCATGGCCCGGATGTACTCAAAATGCGGCGCGAGCAGTTCCCGTCCTTTCCGTACCTCGAAGTTGGCAGCGGTGATTGATTCACTCCGGGTATGGACAACATGCAGAACAATCACTTTAGCCTGACAGGCCTGACCAAAAAACATAGCCTCTTGAATAGCCCCATCACTAAATGGTGAACCATCCGTGGCAAGCAGCAGCGTCTTAGCCTCGCCAAGCAAACTGGTGGAAAAACGATCCATAAGAACTCCTCGGCCAGTCGATGAGTGGGTACCTACTTTACTATCACCGCAATAATACTATCCTTTGCCCTGATACAACAGAAGTCATACAACTGTTCCAATAAAACAGAGGCTGTACTCCGCTCATGAAAACATGCCCGCCTGCTACATCGCAGCAGCCGATGCCGTTTCTTTACAGTAAAGAAATGGCAGAGCTGCAGCTGTAATAAACGCAAAGCCTCCGTTTTCAAGCAAGATCAGGAAGTTATTCGAAAATTATCACGATTGTTTCTTGATAGTGCACAAACAGTGTCACCGTCAAGCTCTTTTCATGACCGATCACTGCTAATCGTCAAACAAACCAAAACACCACCGGAACCGGCTTCCAATGCATGTCGTTTATCTTTTTCACACGGAAGAGGTGATGTCCTCATTGATCAGTGAAACATAGCGCCATAAGACGGTACACAGTGATTCAACTTCCGGAATGCCGGCAGTTTATCCGGAAAAAGTGGGGGTGTTTTCTTGGATTCCAGGAAGAAATCATGGGTAAAAGCAGAATCGATTGCCGACAGAATTCTGATGTTTTTCCCTTCAATCAGCACTTCGGGGGATGGATGCGTTCTGCAGATCCCTGGAGAGGACTATGGTAGAGATAGAATTTTTTGGAGAACCCTCAATGATGCGATCACTATAGGTCAGGTAGATGAGAGCAGATCGTTTTTGATCATAGAATCTCACCACCTGCATCTTTTTAAACAGTAAAGAGGTTGATTTCTTGAACACCTCTTTACCGTTATCCTTGCCTGAAATGATACGCTCCGGCAGAATGATGGGGCCGGTCTGGTGACAAGAAATCGAGGCATCCGCCGTATCTTCTGCAACGCCTATCGCTCCTTTAACACCACCGGTTTTGGCTCTGCTGACATAACAGGTGGCGCCGCTGATATCCGGATCATCAAAAGCCTCGACAACGATCTTATCGTTGGCGCCCATGAACTTAAACGTGGTGCTGACCCTGCCGATTTCTTCTGCTCCACACAACAGCGAAAGACCGGTTGTCAGAGCAAATCCCACAAACACTGCCGAAGTTCTTCTTCGCATATCAACTCTGTCTCTTTGATTTTGCCGCTGAACGGTTCAAAGCACTGAGAAGAGATTTAATTGAGGCAACAATGATATCCGTATCTACACCGGCGCCCCACCATCCTTCATCATCCTGGTCGAGAATCTCAATATAACTCACAGCCTTCGCCGAACTTCCCCTGGTAAGAGCATGTTCATGGTACGAGTGGAGAACAAAACGCAGTCCAAGACTGTCTCGCAAAGCACTGCAAAAAGCATCCAAAGGACCGTTACCGGTTGCCCTGATGGTTCGCTCCTCACCCCTTATCAGCACAACAGCCTCAATCTCGGCGGTAGACTGTTCCTCATCACGGTCAAAATGTCGTTTTATCACGTTAAATGATTTCAACGCATACCCGTTTACACTGAGCAGGTACTCTTTCTCAAAGGTATGAAAGATCATTTCCGGCGTCAGTTCATCACCGTAGGCATCAGATACTTCCTGAATAACCCGGCCAAAACCCGGACGCATGTCATTGGGCAGTTTAAACCCGAACTCATGCTCCATGATATAGGCAATTCCGCCCTTGCCGGACTGGCTGTTGATCCGAATGATCGACTCGTAGGTTCGACCGACATCCTGCGGATCAATCGGCAGGTAGGGAACCTCCCAGAGACCGCTCTGCGTAAGCTCTAAGGCGGTCATACCCTTGTTGATCGCATCCTGATGGGATCCGGAAAAAGCAGTATAGACCAGTTCCCCCGCATACGGATGCCGCGGATGAACCTTCATTTTAGTACAGCGTTCATAGACATTGATCACCTTGTTGATCCGGGAAAAATCGAGTTCCGGATCCACGCCCTGGGTAAACATGTTAAGTGCCAGAGTAACAATATCAACGTTTCCGGTTCGCTCACCGTTACCGAACAGAGTACCCTCAACCCTGTCAGCGCCGGCCATCAGTGCCAGTTCAGTCGCGGCAACGGCCTCACCGCGATCGTTATGAGCATGAACACTGATGAGAACACAGTTACGATTTTTTACGTGCCGGCAAAACCACTCGATCTGATCTGCATAAATGTTCGGGGTTGACATCTCAACCGTGGCCGGCAGGTTGATTATCATCGGTTTTTCTGGAGACGGCTCCCAGACGTCCATGATGGCCTCACAGATCTCGAGAGAAAAATCCAGTTCAGTGCCGGTAAAACTCTCCGGTGAATACTCGTAACGGATGGCGGTCTCTGATTGTTCCGCCTGTTCACGAATGAGTTTTGCTCCGGACACTCCAAGTTCTATGATCTCTCTCCT
>JAAYDD010000218.1 GCA_012729435.1 Desulfobulbus sp. | reverse complement strand
TTCCCATGGTTCCTGCAGCCCGAGCCCTAAGGTGATGATATCCCGACTGTTCATGTCGCCTCCCGTCATTTGGTGTGGATTTGATCCCTGTATACATCAAATCCACACCAAATGACGAGGAGCCCTTAAATGTGTCATGATCGAGAGCATGCCGGTATTGATCGAGATAAGCTGAAGTTCTGACAGATACTTAGGAAGAGCCAGAAGACGGCTGACCGCAACAATCAGCATGATTGTCGCCATAACAAACTTGATCATGTAGTCTTTCACATAGGTCGTGCCGATTGCGCCGAGCTGGACCCCGAAAAGTGACCCGGCCAGAATAATCATAACCAGTCGGATATCAACCATGCCGTAATAGGCCCAGATAAGAGTACCGCCAAGCCCCATAACAAAGGCCACAACCAATTCCGAAGCCGAAGCGACAATACTTGTCACGCCGATGATATACATCAGCCCGGGTACACCGATGAATCCTCCCACTGCGATGGTGGCCGCCAGCATGCCGGTGGCAAGGGCAACAGGTATTAAAAACCACAGACTGATGCGTATGTTCGCGGTCTTAAACGTAATCATCGGCCACAACTCAATCTGCTGAAGGCGTTTGGCAACCGTTGGAGATTTCGCCTCTGTTTCACCATCGGCATTTTTCATACCCAAGGCATCCCTGAGGACGAAAGAACCGACAATGACCAGTACCAGGACAAAAATTATGGACACATACAGGTTTGAACCGGCCTGACCCCACTTATCCAAAATAGCCTTTTGAATCATGATGCCGACCTGGACGCCGATCTCGGCAAAAACACCCATGATGAGTCCGAGTTTGATATCCACCTGGCCATACTTGTACCGTTTGACAGCACCGACCAGGGCTTTGGGAAACTTATGGCACATATTACTGGCCACAGCGACCGTACCCGGAACTCCCAGACTCATCATACCGGGCGTGAGCACGAAAGCACCCCCGGAGCCAATAAATCCACTGACCAGGCCTCCGATAAAACCAACTAGAAAAAGAAAGAGAACTGTATAGACGTTGAGATCGATAAACTGGATGACATCACCGATTGATCCGTGCATGGAGTGGACTCCTTGTACTTTAATTCAACAATAACACCGGAAAGACCGATCTCAGACATTCATCTGAACCCGTGGACGTGTATCCGGTCTGGAAACCCGGGGAACACTGTCAACCACTGCATGTGCCGGAACAACCTTTTTGGCCGTCTCTTTCTTCGATGCCTCGATTCCCATGGCAGACCAGAAAGAACTCGTAAAATTGCCATGAAAATAGGAGACCGCAAAAACCGTGGCCACCGGTAACAACGCAAATGCTCCTCCTTTGCTGAAATAGGTGACGACCAGGTCCTGATATGTAAAAACGGTGGCGTATAAGGCAGCAGTCAGCGTACCGAAGAGCATGCAGTTTTTCATATGACGTTTTCTGTTGACAGACATGGTAAAACCTCCTTTTTTCATTGCGGGTAAAGATAAGGCCGTATGAAAAGACCCTTGCTGGTTGCATAAAACGGGAAACACCGGTACCGGTGACTGGCGGGCCACCTCTTCCGGGCGAATTCCTTTGTCAAGAACAACAAATTCAATGCGGCGATGCGCCCTGCACAACCGGCTGACAACATCACCGACCCGGCCGGACTCACAGAGATGTTCAACGATCAGATCACTGTCTTTGACGTTCTGCCGGAACA
>JAAYDD010000217.1 GCA_012729435.1 Desulfobulbus sp. | reverse complement strand
TGCGCATGCAGGCTTCGACCGCTGGTCTGGCAGTGGTACTTGAGCTTTTGCGAGCGTTCGTTGCCGCCGTACCTGTGCTTCATGGCCACCGCCCAGATACGGCGGGCAACCCGTCCGATCACCGAGTATTCAGGCTCCATGCCGTTGGAGAAGAAGAAGCTCAGGTTCGGGGCGAAGTCGTCAATATGCATGCCCCGGGCCAGGTAGGCTTCAACATAGGTGAAGCCGTTGGCCAGGGTAAAGGCGAGTTGTGAGATGGGGTTGGCGCCGGCCTCGGCTATGTGATAACCGGAGATGGATACGGAATAAAAGTTTCGCACCTGATGTCGGACAAAGTACTCCTGAATATCCCCCATCATCTTCAGGGCAAACTCAGTGGAAAAGATACAGGTGTTCTGTCCCTGGTCCTCCTTGAGAATATCAGCCTGTACAGTTCCGCGTACTGTGGAAAAAACGCGGGCACGGATCGTTTCCAGTTCGTCTGCTGACGGTTCACGACCATTGTCGGCAACAAACCGGTCAACCTGCTGATCAAGGGCGGTGTTGAAAAAACAGGCCAGAAGGATCGGTGCAGGGCCGTTAATGGTCATTGATACAGAGGTGGAAGGGGCACAGAGGTCAAAACCGCTGTACAGGACCTTCATGTCGTCCAGTGTTGCAATGGAGACCCCTGAGTTACCGATTTTGCCGTAGATGTCCGGCCGTTCATCAGGGTCACATCCATAGAGCGTGACCGAATCAAAGGCGGTGGACAGACGGATGGCAGGCATACCTTCACTGACCTGTTTAAAACGGCGGTTTGTGCGAAAGGCATCGCCTTCGCCGGCAAACATCCGGGTCGGATCTTCGTTTTCCCGTTTAAAGGGGAAGACACCGGCGGTAAAGGGGAAGTGGCCGGGAACGTTCTCCTTCATAAGAAACCGGAGGATCTCGCCTCTATCCTTATACTGCGGCAGACAGACCTTGCGGATGGTTGAACCGGAAAGTGAGGTGCGGGTGAGTCTGGTACGGATCTCCCGGTCACGGATCGTTACCACATGTTCATCTCCCTCGTACTGCCGGCGTACTGCCGGCCAGGTCTCCAGAAGTTTGTCTGTTTCCGGATCAAGTTGCGCTTTTTTCCAGTCGAGCAGTGTGTCCAAATCGTCCACCGGTCTGTTTTGTTCGGTGAAGAGCTCTTTGGTCATGACCAGGGCCTGGTGTTCACGTACCTTTTTGACCTGATCATCGACACGGGCGTGGTAGTGACGGACACAGTCGGCAATTTCCGCCAGATAGCGGGCCCGTTGTGCCGGGACAATGGCACGGGCCTCTTCCGGCTGGCGGGCGCTGATCCTGGGCAGACGCCCGGGTTCCAGGCAAAGGCCGAGGACTGTCAGAGACGGGAGCATGGCCTGGTAGAGGGCGGTCACGCCTTCGTCGTTGAAACGGGAGGCAATGGTGGGAAAGACCGGCATCTGTTCCGGCGGGGTGGAAAAGGCCTCATGGTTGCGCTGGTACTGTTTACGGACATCACGCAGAGCATCTTCAGCACCGCTCCGGTCAAACTTGTTGATCGCCACAAAATGGGCAAAATCAAGCATGTCGATTTTTTCCAGCTGTGAGGCTGCTCCGAATTCCGGCGTCATGACATAGAGCGAAACATCAACATGCGGCACAATGGCGGCGTTACCCTGACCAATGCCCGATGTCTCAACAATAATCAGGTCAAAACCCGACAGTTTGCAGGCGGCGATCACCTCAGGCAGCGCCGGCGAGATCTCTGAGCCGGTTGCACGGGTGGCCAGGGAGCGCATGAAGATGTGTTCGTGCTCAATGGCGTTCATGCGGATACGGTCACCCAGGAGCGCTCCGCCGGTACGCTGTCGTGACGGATCGATACTGATGATTGCCAGTCGCAGTCTGTCGTCCTGATCAAGTCGAAAACGGCGGATCAGTTCATCGGTGAGCGAAGACTTGCCGGCACCGCCGGTACCGGTAATGCCCAGTACCGGGATCGTCCGGGTCGCAGCCTGATCGCGTATCATCTCATTGAATGCGGATGAGGATTCACCGTTCTCCAGTACGGTGATGACTCTGGCAAGTACCCGCCGGTCACCGCCTGTAAGCAGGTCAAGCAACGTATTTTCATCGGCGGGTAGAGGCGGCAGATCCACATCCGCGGTCGCGACCACCTCGTTGATCATTCCCTGCAGACCCATCTGCTGACCGTCTTCCGGTGTATAAATCCGACTGACGCCGTAGGCATGCAGCTCGTCAAGCTCTTCAGGGACAATGACTCCGCCGCCGCCACCGAACACCTTGATGTTGTCTCCGCCTCCCTCCTTAAGCAGATCGATCATGTACTTGAAGAATTCAACGTGGCCTCCCTGGTAGGAGGTGACCGCAATACCATGCGCGTCCTCCTGAAGCGCTGCGTTGACAATTTCCTGAACCGACCGGTTGTGGCCGAGATGGATCACTTCAACTCCGGTGGCCTGCAGGATCCGGCGCATAATGTTGATGGTGGCATCGTGACCGTCAAAGAGGGAGGCGGCTGTGACAAAACGGACCTTATGCACGGGCCTGTAAAGATCTTTTGAAGTGGATGGGGAAAGAGGCATGGGCAGGTCTCCTGAAAGAAACGTGGTGATCATCGAACCGATCGGCCGGTGCCGGCAGGGTGCTGCCTTTCTCACCGGTATTCGTTCTGAGCGAGTAAAACAATAAACAGGGTGGATCTCAACAGTCAATTTGAATGGTGAGGTGGAAATCGGTGAGAGCAGCAACCCCGGATCCGATGATCATGGAATTGTGAAGATGCATCGTACGCCGGGTTCGAGGTGCTGTTCATCGACATAACCGACAGCACCGGGGGTGGAGCGGATAAAGCGCTGGAGGTCAGCGGCGTTTTTAAATTCCAGAGGCGGAGTACCCCGGCCTATGGACTTGCGTACGAGCCAGTAGCCGATATACTCATCGTCCTTTTGCTGTATGATGTGGTGAAGAAAGATGGTGCGCTCAGGAGCACCCGGTGCGAGGTTGACCGGTAAAATACCTGTGCCGTCAATCTGAATGCTCCTTCCGGTATAGATCCGGGCAAGGGTGGCAGAGTTTATCTTTTCGGCAACAGGCAATGAGGCGTTGCATACCACAACCACTCCGGCCTGAACCGAAGTGGTCATGAGGCTCAGCAACACACCAAGTGCCAGTGATGTCAGATAAACAGTGCAGCGCATCAGATATATTTTGGCAGCATTTTCCGTGAGTGGTCTGTTGGTGTTCGTGATGGTAGTCTGTTAAACGTTAAAAGGCAAAGTTATACGAGAGTGAGAAGGTGGTGACATTTTCGTGGGCAAGGTCACCGTCAAACATGGAGGAGCGCTCACCGACATGGGTGACCATAACCTCTGCCTTGATCTTCTGCTGAGGAGTAAGCGCATACGAGGTACCAAGCATGACAGAACTCTGGTTAAAAACAGCCATTGTGCTGGCTGCATCTGCAAGGAGAGTCTCTGCAAGAATGGCCTGCAGACTGCCCGGCGGGTACGGATTCGTCGCACTTTTAACCCGGCGCCAGGTGTCAAGACCGTTATTCCATATTCTGGCGTAGGTGATATAGGGAGTCCATCTGTCAAACTTTCGCGAGAGGGAGATGTAACCGGCATAGGTCTCTGGAGCGGATTCCATGCTGTTTGGCAGGATGGCAGTCCCTTCACAGGTCAGCTGAAAGTCGCCCAACGGGAATTCTGCACCGAGAAACAGCGTGTTGACCGTGAATGTTGAGCTGTATCCAAAGGGAGTTGCGGGATTTATGGTGTACGTTCCGCCTCCCAGAGGTATGAAGTTGTATCTCGTGAGCATACCATCGGATGTATTGGGATCAATGTCTGTTATGTGCCAGCCGAAACGGAAGGTGGTGCGATCGTAGTCTTTCAGGGTGGCGACGAGGCCGCCGCCGGTGACATCAGCGCTGTAGTACGAGGCCTGCTTACGCCCTTCCCGGAAAGTCCTATAGTAGCGTTTCTGCATACCGAACGATCCGTCCAGTGCCAGTTCATAATCACCGATATTCCAGGTCTTGGTGACACTTACACCATCAAAGTCATAGTCTGAGGAGAGAAGGTACACCTCGCGGGGCAATCGTGCCATATCATAGGTGACTCCCACGTCCAGATTCTGCTGATGGAGCAGGCCCCCGAGGCTAAGCCGTCCGGCCCGGATCAGCCAGTCATTGGCAGGCCGGTAAGAGACCATGGTCCATTTGAGGTGCGGTTTGATGACATCGTCCTCTTTATCACTGGCTGCCAGAACAACCTGTGTGGTTGCAGCCCACTTTTCGTTGAATCTGGCATCCAGACGGCCGCCAAGCAGTGAATCCCGCATAAAGGTACCGTGGTCGTCAATGTCCCGTTGGTACTGCACGGGTTCATCGGAAATTGCCGCACCGATGGTGCCAAAAGCAGAGTAGCTGAAATCAATGGCCCGGGATGGAGAGGTGATGGTCATCCCTGCCAGAGAAAGCACGGTGAAAAGGAGGATCTGTGATCTGTTCATGGTAAACCGCCTGCCTCCTTAGTCATGTTCTTATGAAGAGATTTTTGTAATCGCATTGCCATCAACAGGTTGTCGTTGCCCGCCCGGTCTGAACAGTACGTGCAGCAGGCGGTTTTACTTTTAGTCCGTATCGTTGGTCATGAGGGGCTGTGCCGGGACAGAAACCCGTGGAGCTCGTCAAGCACCGGTGGCAGTTCACGACTGAGCTCGTCAATTAAAGGGGCCAGATCTTCTGAGCGATTCCGGGCTGCTGTTTCCAGACGCATTCCAAGTGCACTGAGCCCCCCGGCGCCGATGGTGGCACTTAATCCTTTGAATGAGTGGGTCTGATGCAGGAGTTCTTCCCACTCATCCTGTTCGTGCAAAGAGGAGAGGTGTTCGGCAAAACTCGTGTAGACCTGGACATAATGCTGAAGAGTTTTGGCATAGAGTGCCGGATTGCCGGCACAGTAGGCCAGTCCGGCCTCGGTGTCGACGGTGATGGTCACCGGCGGATCTTCGGCGACCCTGGTTGAGATCTGTCGTGCGACAGCAGGTCGTGCAGTGTTTTTGTATCTGGAATAACCGGCCAGTGTGCTGTACAGAACCTCTGTATCAATGGGTTTGGCGATGTGGCCGTTCATGCCGATGCTCTGGCAGTATTCTCGCTGTTCGGCCATGACATGGGCGGTCAGTGCAATTATGGGCAGCTTCTGATACTGCGGCTGACTGCGAAGAATTCTGGTGGCCTCGTAACCGTCCATAACCGGCATCTGTATATCCATGAGCACAGCGTCGTAATAGCCGGGGGGATGTGCATTCACAGCTTCCACCGCTTTTTGGCCGTTGTCAGCCACATTCACCTCAACGCCTTGAAATTCAAGAAGCTGTGTTGCCACCTGCTGGTTGATGGTGTTGTCTTCAACGAGGAGGACCCGCATTCCTTCCAGATGCACTCTGCCGGCAGTTAGGGGTTGCTCGCAGGTTTTCCGGCTCTTGTGCTGGAGTGCATCGAGGAGGATCCGTATATCACCGGGCAGAACCGGTTTGTGGAGAAACTGCACAGCGGTGGCGGATGCTGCCTGTTGCGTCCGGTTCAGATCCACATCACAGGTGGAGATGACAACCGTGAGTGGCTGGCTGCTGATCTGCAGTTTTTTAAGTTCAGTCAGAACAGCCGCACCATCCATGTCCGGCATGACCCAGTCGAGAAAGAGGAGGTCAAAGAAGTGTTCGTCTTGAGCAAGAAGGGCCAGCGCCTCCTTGCCTGAGTTCACACCTTCCGTTCTGATGTCAAACAGCGCAAGCAGGTCTTGAAGCACTTCCCGGGACTGGTCGTGATCATCAACAATCAGTGCCTTGAAGGGCCGGGTTCTCATCGGCTGCGGTGAAAAGCTGTGCGAAGGGGATGCAGTGTAAGGCAGGTTTATATACAACGTAAACCGGGAACCGACACCAGGGATGCTGGAAACAGTGATATCGCCCCCCATCAGGTTGGCGAGCCTTTTTGAGATGCTCAGACCGAGTCCGGTACCCCCGAACTGACGGGTGGTGGAGCCATCAACCTGGGAGAATTCACGGAAGAGCAGAGCCTGCTGTTCTTCCGACATGCCGATACCTGTATCCTCTACAAGGAAGTAGAGTGCCATGGTATCGTCCTGCTCATCATAGGCGTCGACCTGTAACCGGACCGATCCCTGACCGGTAAATTTGACAGCATTGGACAGGAGGTTCGTCAGAATCTGGCCTATTCGCAGAGGGTCGCCGAGAAAGGTTCCTGCCGGGGCCAGCAACAGGTCACTGCGGATATCAAGCAGCAGTTCGATTTCTTTTTCCATGGCCACCTGGCGTATTAGGACCATGGCATTACTGAGCACGTCTTCCATCCGGAACGACACGATCTCCAGGGTCAGCTTGCCGGCCTCAATTTTTGAAAAATCGAGTATATCGTTGATGATCTGCAGCAGAGATTCCGACGCATTCTTCACCTTGCTGATGTAGTCGCGCTGCCTTTCGTCAAGACGGGTGTTGAGGGCAAGACTCGTCATGCCGATGATGGCATTCATGGGGGTGCGGATCTCATGACTCATGTTGGCCAGGAAGAGTGACTTGGCACGGGTTGACTCTTCAGCCCTGGCAGTAGCAATTTCCAGCTCACGGGTGATCTGTTCGCGCTGCTGTATATCTTCCTCAATGTTACCTGCCATGACGCTCATTGTCTGACTGAGAGCCTGAAGCTCACCAACGCCGTGGGTGAGATCAGGCCTGACAGAGTAGTCGCCGCCGCCGATGGCCGATACATCGGTCATCAGCATCTTCATCGGCGCAAGAACCATCCGACGGATGACAACTGCGGCCAGGAGTGTGGCCGCCACCGTGCCGACAAGAACGTACATGAGCGTGAAAATGCTCTGCCGCAATCGGCTCGTCACCTCCTGTACCTCCTGCTTCGTACGTTCTTCCACGAGCCGGATAAAGGTCTGCACCTCCTGGTTGATCTGGTCCTCCATCCGGAGATACTGCTGACTGTACAGAAACTGATTGGCGAACTTGAGTTGGGGTTTGCCGTCATCGACAAAGGTCTTTGTGTGAGGATCATACAGCCCCTGCGTGGCGGCAAAGGCAATCTGGTCAAGCTCGTAGAGCCTGTTGGCAAGGGCAAGGATGCGGTCCATGGCGGCAAACTCATTTCTGCTGAACCCCTGCCGTTTCATCCGCGTCAGAAGTGCCTCAGTGGTGGTTTCTGCGGGCATGCTATGACCGCGTTTATCTGCCATGACCTCTGACCAGTAGGTCGGGCCGTAATGTTCCGGAGCGGATTTTTTGCCTGACCTGATATCAATAATGTCGTAGTAGTATGTCAGATACCTGGTATTGGTTGAAGCTGTATAGGCACGTACCATTCTTGACAGGGCTGCGGTTTCCTGTTGAAGAGCATAGGCGGTCTGCAGGGCCTGCTGCCTGCGCTCCTGTACCTGGAGAGATCTGGTGTGCAGCTGAAAGACATGGAGCAGAATCCAGCCGTTCACAGCCAGTCCTGCAAGCATGAGCACAACAAAAACGGTGGCCAGATGGTTCAGACGCAGCGTCGGCATGGCTGGTGCGGGCAAGGAGGAATCCTGTTCAGGGTGGTGGTTGAATGCATGATGGACTGCGGTTTCCTACCGCAGGCAGTCTCTGGGGAAAAGTGGTTGGAAGTCCGGATCGAATTCGCAGCCGGGACATGCAGCGCCGCTGTCATCTGCTGGTCCGGTGAAGTGGATCTGCTGATCGGAAGAGATGGTCATGCAGGTGGTCTTCTCAAATAAACGGTGGCATTTACAGTATGCTTTGGTGAAGTTGGCATTGAACTGTTTTTTTCCTTGATATGATTTATTTTAACAGGTGAGGTTTTGTAATCAAGGAAAAGGTCACTCTTTATCATCTCGAAGAGTATGAAATCATGCGACTTCTCAACCTGCCGGTGAAGTCTGTGGATACGGTGCGCTGTCAGGCTGCACAGCGGGTCCGCTGACTGTAGGGAGCTGCTTGTGCTCTGCTTTGAGGGAGTACAGGAGATTTTGAATGTCAATAATGGGAAAGTGGATCATCTTAGGAGTCATCGTTCTGGGACTTTCGGGAGGTGGTATGTTTTTTGTTGTTTCTCCCCGGTACTATCAGGGATCGGTGTCAGATCACTTTGACGGCAGACGGTTTTACAACCCGGGCAAACCTGCCAGAACCACCTTTTTGGATACCCTGCGCTGGTATGCAACCCGCAAGCGTCAGCCCTGGCCGGAGTTCAGCAGTCTTGCAGCCGTTGATGTACCGCCCCGGCGGGTGGAGGGAGATCGGCTGCGCATCTCCTTTGTCGGTCATGTCACCCTGCTCATTCAGACCAGAGGACTGAACATCCTCACCGACCCGGTCTGGTCTGAACGGGTCAGCCCCTTTTCCTGGATCGGTCCGAAACGGGTGCACCCGCCGGGCATCCGTCTTGCCGATCTGCCCCCCATTGATCTGGTGCTCATCAGTCACAACCATTACGATCATCTTGATCTGGCCACCCTGGAGCAACTCTGGCAGCAGCATCACATGCGCATCGTCACACCGCTGGGTAATGATGCCATCATCCATGAACGTCTGCCCGAGGCCCGGGTGGATGCCCGTGACTGGGGAGAGGAGGTGGAGATCTCACCGGATCTGACGGTGTACCTGGAACCGATGCACCACTGGTCGGCACGCAGCCTCTGGGATCGTAATCAGGCGCTCTGGGCAACCTTTGTCCTGGCAACACCCGGCGGCAGGATCTGTTTTGTCGGAGACAGCGGGTACGGCGGCGGGGATAACTTCCGCCACATTGCGGTAAGGCACGGGCCCCTGCGTCTGGCCATACTCCCCATCGGTTCGTACGAGCCGCGCTGGTTCATGGCCTACAACCACATGAACCCGGCAGAGGCTCTGCAGGCCTGGGCTGATCTGGGCAGGCCGCCTCTGCTCCCTGTGCATTACGACGGCACCTTTCAGCTCGCTGATAACGGGTTTGAGAGACCGCTGAAAGATCTTGCCAGAGAGATGCAGGCCGCAAGAATCATGAACGCCCCTATAAAGCCGTTGAAGGCCGGGGAGCACTGGTGGGTGGAGGAGGAGAGAGCCCGGGTTGCTGTTGCAGCACCAGGCAAGGGGGCCGGTCTGCCGCAGGATATTTCGGCTGATCAGCCAGCCGGTTCACCGGCCAGATAGGGCGTGCAGTCCTGTCCGTTGCAGACAGTAAGTACAGTACATACCCGCATGCTGCCTACAGAGAACAAAAATATCTAAAGTTCCGGCTTGCGCCGCAGCAGTTTGATATGGGCCCGACGGCGTTTGGCATCAAGCCGCCGTTGCCCGGCCGCCTTGCCGGGTTTTGTGGGGCGGCGCACCTTCCGGATCACCGCTGCCTCCCGGATGAGCGCAGCCAGCCGGTTGAGGGCTGCCGTCCGGTTCTGTTCCTGGCTGCGGAACTCCTGAGCCTTGATCACGAGTACACCTTCATCTGTCAGCCGTGTGTCGGCTCTGGCCAGCAGACGCATCTTGATCTTTTCAGGCAGGGAAGAGGCACGGACATCAAAACGCAGATGAACAGCACTGCTCACCTTGTTGATATGCTGACCGCCCGCTCCCCGGGCACGGACCGATGTCAGTTCAAGTTCATGCATCCCGATGCTCAGCTCATCGGTTATGGCAAGGCGGGACATGACAGCGCTTCCTTTGCACGTTCCTACCGCGGCGGATCCTGTTCCTGCAGAGCCTGTTCCACTGTGAGCAGACGTGCACCGGCCACACGCATATCGTTAAGCGAGCGTTCACTGTCACCGGGCTGCAGATCAACTCCGGCCACCGCATCTGTCAGTACCGTGACCGCAAGACTGCGGGTAAGGGCGTCGAGAACCGACGCACGCACGCAGTAGTCCGTGGCCAGGCCGCCGATATAGAGGCGGGTAACGGCACGGTCCGTCAGCAGGCGTTCAAGCAGAACACCGCTCTGATCAGCTCCGTCAAAGGCGGAGTAGCCGTCGCGCTCTTCATCAGTCCCCTTGTAGAGGTGGATGGTGCTTTCGGGCAGCTGAAGATCAGGATGATAGGCGGCACCGGCAGTGTCGCGGACGCAGTGGGTCGGCCACGGGCCGCCGTAAGCCTGAAAATGACCGGTTTCGGGCGGATGCCAGTCACGGGTGGCAAAAATCGGGAGACCGGCAGCAGCAAAGCTCGCAGCCATCCGGTTTAACGGAGCAATAACCCGGTCACCGTTGGTCACTGCCAGAGCGCCGCCCGGACAAAAATCGTTCTGAACGTCGATGATGAGCAGTCCGCTGTTCTTCATTGCTTTTTCCTCCCCGAGCTGACCTCCTCAATGAGCTGACAGCGCAGCTCCTTGAGTTGAGATGATATTGAAACCTTATAGTTGTGCGGGTTGATAAAACGCCTGCATCCTTCGGGCAGGAGGGCGAGGTCCCGACGACAGCGTTCGGCCATGGCATCAAGCGACTCCGGCTCCCCGGTACGACGGCCATCCTGCAGAACAGTCTGCCGCAGGTCAACGAGGCGGACATCAGCGGGCAGCGTTGTCTGCCGCATGGGATTGGACGGATCAAAGACCGTGGCCCCGGGGGCAAGGAGCGGGTCATCCTCCAGGCAGATCACATCCTGCACATACTCACCATGGGGGGCAACGGCGCGCAGAAGCTGTTTACAGCCGGGCAGGGTGGCCTTGGCCGGATCACTGGTCACCTTCATCTTCGGCTGTCCGTCAATTGCCACAAGCTTGTACACACCGCCCAGGGCCACACCGCCGATTCCCGAGGCAGTGGCCAGTTTCGTGCCCACACCATAGATATCGATCCGGCCGCCCTCCTCGCGGATGGAGGCTATCACCTGTTCGTCAAGTTCGTTGGAGGCGAGAATACGCACGTTTGCAAACCCGGCCGCATCGAGCATCTCCCGGGCCTTTCGGGAAAGGTAGGCAAGGTCGCCGGAATCAAGACGGATAGCCCGCAGCTCATGTCCTCTGTCACGCAGTTCGCGGGCCACAGTGATGGCATTGGGCAGACCGCTTTTCAGGGTATCGTAGGTGTCCACCAGCAGGACAGAGCTGTCGGGAAACACTTTTGCATAGGCCCGAAAGGCGGTCAGCTCATCGGGAAAGGACTGCACCCAGCTGTGCGCATGGGTGCCCCGCACCGGCAGGTCAAAGCGCATGCCGGCGAGCACATTGCTCGTTCCCCTGGCGCCACCGATACAGGCGGCGCGCGAGGCGGACATCCCTCCGTCCGGACCCTGCGCCCGGCGTAAACCGAACTCGATCACTTCGCCGTCACCGGCCGCATGACAGATACGGGCCGCCTTGGTCGCCACCAGGGTCTGGAAGTTGATGATGTTGAGCAGTACGGTTTCCACGAGCTGCACTTCCGCCAGGGTACCGGTGACGGTGAGCAGGGGTTCGTTGGCAAAGACCACGGTGCCTTCGGGTGGGGCAACGATGGTGCCATGAAAGCGGAACGAGTGAAGATAGTCGAGAAACCGGTCGTTAAAAAGACCCAGACCCTGCAGGTAGTCGATCTCTGCCGTTGTGCAGTGAAGATCTTCAAGATAGGCCAGCGCCGGTTCGAGACCGGCAAAAACCGCGTAGCCGCCGGCAAAGGGGTTGGTGCGGAAGTAGAGATCAAACACGGCAGGTTTGTCGGCCATACCGTGTTCAAGGTAGCCGGCCTGCATGGTGAGTTCATAAAGATCGGTCAGCAGATAGGGTGGGTGCATGGCGGGCTCCGGGTAAAGTGTGGCGGTATGGGGCTGTGTGGACGGTACTGACTGTAAAGTTGACAGCTTTGTTCTTTTTCTGATAATAATCGTCTCCCATGTCGGCAAGCACTTTTTTGCCGCAGAATACTGTCGGGTTCGGACGCTCCACTTTCCTTTCCGGAACCGGACGATTGCAGAAGGCAGGGTACGATGGCTGTCCGGCGCGGCGTGCGCCGGTATCTGCAGACCACATGTGCTTTATTGAAGAAGGACTGCGCCATGAAAAAGAAAAGCTGGGATGATATCCCTTCCCTTGAAGGGGTCAGTATGGATTGGGACTATACTCCGGAGACAGCCAGGGACAAGCGTGCTGCCTTACGGATCTCCGCCTCTGCCCTGGCCCGGCTCTTTGGTGTGAAAGAGGTGCCGGCGCGGATCGCTGCCGAAGGACAGACCTATACCATGACCATTCGCAACCTGAGCGAGGGTGGCATGGCAATGCATGTGCCGGTGGTTCTGCCCGCCGGTCTTGTGGTGACCGTCGGGTTTTTCCTCGGCCGGCGCAAGGTGATCACCAAGGCGCGCGTCTGCCATGTCCAGAAGCCGGGCAACCTCACCGGTTTTGCCTTTCTTCAGCTGGGCAAGGAAACAGTGTCGTTTATCCGCGGCCTCTATCCCTCCCTGGTACTCAACAACATGGTCTGATTCCCGGCCGGTTTTTCTCCTGCACTGCCCGCCGGCAGGAGCATCCTACACCACCATAAACCGCTCCTGTCCGGGTTTTTCACCCTGTCCGGTCCACTCCACCTCCTGCACGCAGGCCTTGCACAGCCGGTAGTAGCGCACCGAATCCGAACCGTGGTCAATAAGCGCATCCATCCTGTTCTGCAGCACCAGGAGCTGATGCTCGCTGAGATCCGTACATTCAAAGACCGATTTCTGCACCCGCCGTCCCAGGCCTTTTAAAAGTTTGACGGCCCGGTAGCGGACCCGATCATCACTGATGTCAAAACAGATGAGATACACCATCTCCATCCCTCCCGGTTTCAGTCGGGTGCCTGCTCCTCTTGTTATCGGGGTATCGTGAAGGGAACGTACATCTCTCCGTCTTTCAGGCTGTCGGCAAAGCGGCGGCACTGGCTGTGAATGATCCAGCGCACCGTTGTTTTCTGACCGGTGGGCGGATAGAGGAGCTGTTCTTCCAGCTGACGATGATAGGCGGTAATCAGGGCCCGTGCGGCATCGGGTTTCATGGAGACCGGCAGAAGCTCATCGGTCTGTTCTTTTTCACTTCGAAGAACAAAGTCCTCCGGTCGGATGACCCTGCGGTTCACCAGGGCCAGGATGAGACGTTCGGCAAACGGGCGCCACTCTTCCACAAGATCACAGGCCAGCGACGGCCGTCCTGCTGCTATCTCATGCAGGGCTCCGCAGTAGGGATCAAGGCCGGCACTTTTGATCGCATTGAGCACCTCGTTTGTAAACAGGGTGTACACAAAGGAGAGGAGGGCATTGACCGGATCCCGTGGCGGCCGGCGGTTGCGGCCGTTAAACGAGAAGGCGTCATTGCGCACGAGACGCCCGAAAACACTGAAGTAGAGCCGTGAACCATACCCTTCAAGACCGCGCAGGGTGTCAAGATCCGCGGCTCCGGTGCTTTTATGGCACAGGGCCCGGATCTGTGCTCCTACTGTACGCAGCATGGGCTCATCGTACTGCGAGGCACGACGCAGCAGCAACCGGGACTGATTGGCGAGCTTTTCCCTGACAATGACGGCAGCCAGCTGCTGCTTGTAGGCAGGATCATGCAGCCGCACATACTGCTGCTGGCGCAGGGCGGTGTGCGTGGAGTCGTCGAGCAGGAGCCTTGCCCGGAAACGGCCGTCCATGGTCATGAAAATGGTGTCTATGCCGTGACTGATCAGAAAGTCGAGCACCGCACCGCTGATGGATGCCCGGCCGGCAAGGGCCAGCTGTTTTAATCCGGTTGCCGGAATGGTCTCCAGACGCTGTTTCCCCCGGCAGATGACCAGGGTCTCTCCCTCTTTGCGGAGATAACTGCCGGGTTCAATGACGTACAGATTCTGCATGCGTGTCACCTATAAAAAACGCTCCACCTGGATGATGGCGGTCTTCAGGGCCAGGAGCGCATCCTTCAGGCTGACCGCCTTCTCCTGGATCGGGAGTTGTTCTGTGTGCTCTTTCAGATGCAGAAGAGGGTGGGGATAGGGGCCCCGGTCAAATTGACAGGGGAGATCGTTTGCATCGGTCTGATCAAGGATCTTGTGGATACGTCTGCACCCCAGCGGTGTGCCCCGGATCCTGGAGATCTTGTAGTCGAGCAGCGGCCGGTTGTACTCCGGCATCTTAGCAAACAGACTGTGCAGCAGCAGTCGCCCCCGCCTGAGATGCCCGATGGTAGAAAAAAGCACCTTCTCCTCCCGGACAGAAAGGGCCTTGCCGGCCCGGGCCATGGCCATCAGCTGGCCGAGCAGGGAACAGTGCAGCTCAAGTTCCGCCAGCTCCGGATGGTCCGCAGCCCAGGCAGCCTGTTTCGGGTGGAGCATGATCTTGGCATTCTCGTGCTCTTTGACAAGCTGCAGCAGGTGCCGGGGTGCGGCCGGTTCCTGCTTGCGCAGCCAGCGTAACTGCTCTGCAACCGTTCGTCCTCCGGGACCGATAAAGGAAGACTTTCTGCCGGTGCCGCGGTGGATGCCAAGCGGCAGTTTCACCAGGTTACCGAACCCCTTACCTGTGAGCTGATCCTGTTTCGGGAAGATCTCGAGAGCAAAACAGCGGAGATCCGCTGCCAGGTTCCCGACAAGTACCTGCAGACCGCGGCGCATGTCAGCTGCCGGTACGGCGCTTTTCAGGGGAAACCAGAAGTGATACCCCTTGCCGCCGCTTATCTCAGGAATACAGGTCAGCCCGGCCTGGGTCGCCTTTTCAAGGAGCCGGGTATAGAGGTACACCGATTCCCGCCGGATGTTTGCCTTCTCGGCAAGTACGGCCTGCCGGTCACGGAGCCGCGGTACCAGGTCAACGTCAATGACCCCGATCCACACCTGGTTTGATCTGTTCAGCAGATAGATGCCATAGGTTTTGCGGCCCTGGATATGATCCCACACATCTTCCGGAAGCAGTTGCCGCTGTACCGGCACATACCCCTGCTTTTCCTCATTGCGGTCGGCCCACTGCCGGGCAAAGGCCTCTTCCCGACCGCGGAACAGGGCCATATAGGTCTGCACCTCCTCTTCCCGCTGCCGCAGCCGGATAAACGGATCAAGCAGCCGTTCATCCCCGGTCTGCACAGGGGCGGGCTCATCAGCCTGCCACAGTGCCGCAGTGTCCGCGGGCACAAACCGCTGTGCCCGCGCCTTTACCTGTGCTGCCTCGGTGTGTCTGCCCAGGGTGGCCAGAAGCTCGACATGTGCCTGCCAACCCTGAACAAACTGCGGCCGGTTCTGATTAAGCCACTGAAAGACAGTGAGCGCCTCGGCAAACAGGCCGTGCTGCTGGGCCACCACGGAAAGCTCCACGCACTCCTGCGGCGGACATTCCGCCCAGAACACGCCACTGCCAAAGGCACGGGCAACAAAGTTCCGGCCGGCCTCGTCAAAGGCTGCCTTGCTGATACGGTCGAGCAGGAGCCGACGGGTCACCGTGGCTCTGCTCTGCTTCTCCTGAACAACCGGCTGCCGGGTCATGGTTCATTCCTCTCTGTGTGGTTGATGATGGCCTTTCGGCGGCTTACGTCCTGGGGCCGGTGGGAACCGCAGCCCGAACCAGATCGATGAGCCGCCGAAAATGCGGGTACTGAAACCGCCCCTCTTCAAGCGTCAAGAGGATCTGCAGCGCCTCTCTGTTCTTACCCAGAAGGTGCAGACCGGCCGCCTGCCAGAACTGCGCCTCTTTCGACGGATTGCCGTAGGTCTCCTCACAGAACCGGACCGCCCGCTCCGCTGCATCCACGCCCTCTTCATACTGGTGCATGTTCAGGTGGAGACGGCTCAGCCGGATGAGGGCCACATGCCTTGCGCGTCTGTCGCGTTCGCTGCACTGTCTAAGCACCTGCATGGCCTCTGCTGTTCTGCCGGCAGCTGCAAGTACATCAGCCTCGGTCCAGCGCACATAGGGTCGTCTTCGCTCTGCCGGTATCCTGTTGATGCAGGCGGCAGCCCTGTCAACCTGCTGCAGGCGAAGGGCGCACCGGGCCGCGAGTTCCCAGACAAAGTCGGTCGGCTGATGGCGGTCTGCCACCTGGTCGGCGGTCTCCAGATGTTCCAGAGCCTCCTTGTAACGTTCCAGCGCGTGAAGCACCTTGCCAAAGGCAAAATGCCGGAACAGGGGATGCAGGATGTTGCGGCCCTGATCTTCACGCTCCAGCTGGTTCAGGAGCTGAAGGCTGCGGCCGGCCCTGCCCTCTTCAAGCAGGCAGGAGGCAAGATGATAGAGGCTCTTCACATACTTGGGCCGCTGCTGGTGAAAGTGCTGCTGTTCCTCTTCACTGTACTGTTCCCAGTTGGCGACGGCCTGTTCAAACAGAGGGATGGCCTGCCGTGTCTTGCCTTCGATCTCTTTGTAGAGGATCGCCTGCCGGTAGCAGAAGGTGACCGACTGCGGCCGCAGGGCGCATGCCGTGGAAAAGCCGGTGTGCGCCAGGTCGATGAGCTCTTTTCTCCGTTTGCCGGGGATAATGCGCCGCTTGGTTTTCGCGGTGAAGAGCTCGTTTAAGGCGGCATAGCCCAGACTGTAGTGGAGCCGGCCGTTGTTCGGCTCCTGCCGGATGGCCTGTTGCAGCGTTTCGATGGCCTCGTCGTTGCGCTCCAGGCGCGTGAGGGCAAAGGCAACCTTGCTGCGGATTTCTGTGTCCATGGCTGCGGCGGCAAGCTCCGGTACCTTGCTGTCCACCGGATGAAAGAGATCAGCAATGGCCTGCCACCGGTTTTCCGTCTGCAGGAGCGAAATCTCTGCGATCACCCGCTGGTGTTCACGGCGCAGGCTGTCAGCAGTGGAGGTTGTGGCGGACCACTGGGTCAGAAAGGATTCGTCGGTCAGCGGTCTGTCGGCCTGCACCGGGGACGCGGACTGTGCCGGCCTGATTGTTTCAAGCTGAATGTGGCCCACAACCCTGGCCTGTTCATGGGTATCGATTTTTCTGGCTGTATTTTCCATAACACCTCCGCAGGTAGATGACTGTTCAGCGGCACTACTATGCTATACGGGCAGAAAACCGATTTTTTGGAAGTGAGATAAGAAAATTGAAAAAAGAGAGGACACAGCTGCTTCCCGGGATACCACCAGAGCTGTGCAGACCGTGGCTGGAAATCGGCGGAAGGCGGAAAGAAGGTTTTATTCGAGAGAAGAGGGCAGGGGTACGGTGAATGGGGCGTTTTTAAGGGGCTGTATCATCCCCGGGCAGAGCTCAGCCGACAGACTGCCCTGCCCGGGCCGGAACCGCTTTTTCAGGATGTATCGTTATACTGAGTCCGGCAGCCGCAGGGTGGAGATGAGTGCGTTGCGCTCTTCTTCCAGTTCCTGCCTGCTGCGGAATACAGTGGCCTGCAGGGGAAAGAACTGGAGTGTCTCCAGGCCGATGCATGCAAAGGCAGCGCGGAGATAGGGTATCATGAAGTCCGGCTGCTGAGCGTTTTCACCGGTAAACACCCCGCCTGACGCAATACCGATATACACGGGTTTATCCTGAAGGAGCCCCACCTTCCGGCCGTCGGGAGTTGTGTCCATGGTTCGCCCCATGCGTAGCACCTGGTCGATCCAGGCCTTGAAAACAGAGGGCAGGGTGAAGTTGTTCATGGGCGTGCCAATGACAAGCAGATCCGCCTCTTCAATCTCCCGGATGAGCTGCTCCGACAGCTGTGTGGCCTCTTTTATCTGTTCGGCGGACAGCGTGCCCGGCGCAGAGAGCACTGTGGCATAACCCTCATCAGCATGGGGGACAGGGTCTCTGCCCAGGTCCCGTCGCACCACAGTCACACCGGAGCGACCGGCCGAAATCCGGTCCAGGATCGCTGCCGAGAGTTTGCGGCTTTCTGATTCGGGCCGCGGGCTGCAGTCAATATGAAGGATGTTCATGGCAAAACTTCATGGGATGGTGTTGTTGCGTTGTACTCTGCCAAAAGGCCGCAGTCTTCATTCCCTCTGATCGGGGCAACTCTTTCAACACGATCTCATAGCATGGTACGCTGAAACAAAAAGCCTTAAGCGTGAGGTGGCCGTCATCCTGAAGCGCTTTTTTCGGGCGTTTTTCGCGGTTGCTGATACAGGCAGTCTGGTTTACACGGTTTCCATACTTTCCCGCAGATCTCTACCCCGGTCTGCAGTATCTTTCTAACTTGTTGTTTATAAACAGTATTTTTAGCCGGGCAGATACTAGTTGTTGCTAAAACAGGGAAATAATGTTTACGATTAAGGAAATTATCGAACCAGGTGGTGGTTCGGCCAAAGGTTCCCGTCCCTGAAACTACAAAAAAGGAGGAGTTATGCAAAAAGGAGACAGACTCATAGTTGTAGGCTGCAGCGGCGCAGGCGGGCCGGCTGCAATGAGGGCAAAAAAACTGATGCCGGAAGTTGATGTCACTGTTATCCGAAAGGAAAAAGAGTTTATTGTCAGGTGA
>JAAYDD010000216.1 GCA_012729435.1 Desulfobulbus sp. | reverse complement strand
GTAAGGTTGTTTAGTTGCAATAATGCGACCGTATTGTCATGTATGGAGTCGCATTTTTGCGCTGTTGCACGTTTTGCCGGACTGTCTGCGACGATACTTTGTGACGGGAGACAAAACGCCATCTCCACTGGTCAGCAAGTGCTGGATTATTGTTCAGGAATTCAGCTGACGTCGTTTTCAGCTCTATGTGAGGGACCGGGGGGCTGGATCGGGAAACAAAAAGGGCTGGTCTTTCCGGAAGCGTCTCGTCAGTCAGCGGAAGTACCAGCCCTGGTGAGGAACTGATCTGATTAATTGTTGACAGGTACTCGTCGCTTCTCCTTGTTTACGTATTTGAAGAAGATCGGGAACGCGACGAAAAATGCTACACATATCAGGTATTCAATGCCCTTGATGTGAGAGTAGAAGTCAACCAGCGTGTGCAATGGTTTTAGCATCCCCGTTGCCATCATATATTGTCGTGCCAGCTCACCAATTTGCCAATTCACTTGGTGAAGAGCTCCGACAAAAGCAGCTGCTACCCAGAGCATCATTAAGGTGCCGAATGCGAGTATGATGGTGGTGACCCGTTTGGAACTTTTTACTTCAGACATGATTATTCTCCTTTTCTTCTATGATTATGTGGTACATCAGAGGCCAACGATGGTGCTGATGTATCCTTTGATCAGATTACCTACTCCTCCGCTTGCCAATCCGCCGATGAGACAGGCTGTGGCCCACAGACCGATCAAGGCTGCCATGGCCATGATAATCCGTACGGTGAACTTAGAGGTTTCCTGCCCGAGATCAACCTTAGCCTCATTTTTATTAACGATTTGTGTTGTCATGGTGTCCTCCTTGAGTGGCTGTTTTGCCAGGTGTTTGTTGTTTTGCTTAAGTAATTGCACCTGCAGTGCCAGTTCTGAATTTCTGTGAACAAAAAAAGGTTTACTTATATAATATGTTGATATTACAGAGGATTTAGACGTTACTCTTTAGATTGCATCGCATCTTGTTGTTGCAACGGTACTGTTGCAACAATCTGTAGCGGCCACACCTGTGCGGTGAAACATTGGTGATAGTGTGGCGGCTGTGGCGTTAGAGTGTGGCGAAATGTTGTGGCCGGATGCGAGGCCGGCCGGATCCGGTGCGCACGTTTCTGTGCAGCATGTGTGGATGGTGTGGCAGATGTCGGGGTGAAGAGGTTCAGGGGGATATGGTGCGGCAGGGCAGCTCCAGAGTAATGTCTTTTTTTCCGGGGGAGCCTTCTTCAATGAGTGCTGCTCCATGAAGCTGCAACAGATGTGCGCAGTGGTTTGAGGATGGCCAGACCGAATCGGCAGGATCTTCATGCCAGGAGGACATACTGTTCGTCAGGATTAACTGAAGTCGGTTTCCTTCATCAGGGTGCGGACGGCAACGAATTCTGATCCATTTCTCCGCTTCAGGGTCTGTTGTTTCACGGGTTAACGCCATCTTTCCCTGATGAAGCAGGGTGAGGAGTGTGAGCCACAGATCTCCGGCCGGAACTGTGACCGTATGCTGACAGTTAGTCGGAAGGGTGAGAGTAATTGATTCGATGTGCAATGGTTTTTCAAGCAGGAGCCCAACCACATCAAACAGCACGCTCAGAGATATATCAGACCCGCTGCGAGCAGCCTGCCACTGACTGATTTTTTGTAATGCAGCTACAAGTTCAACAGTCTTCTTTTCTTCTTTCATGAGTCCCCGGCAAAGGCTTATTTCGTGATCCCGGTTAATTCCGTGTTCACAGATATCAATCAGTGTCTGGGTATAGTTCACGATACCGTTAAGACTGTTTGTCAGTTCACTTGCGAGTTCAGGGCCGATATAACCGGTAACTGCATATCGGTAGCGCAGCGTCTCCTGTCTTATCCGGGCTGCATCGGTAATCTCAGAGTCTGTCGTCTGCTGGTAAGGGGGAATGCTGTTTTGTAAAAGATGGCGGACCCGCATCAACAGGGCGCTCATGGAGTATGCTCCGTCAGTATCTTTATCATCCCTTTTTAATGCGGGTAATTCAGAGAGGCTGAGGATAGGGGCGGCAATATACCGGTTCAGCAGGTAGAGGAGGGTGCACGACAGTACCACGATCAGTCCTAAAGTGCCTATGATGATCCGGTGCAGGCCTACGAGGACACTCTGAGTGTGATCAGTGAGCAAAAAGCGGAATTGCTGCAGGGTAATATTGGTACTGTTGAGGATACGTATTATCTCGGCAACCCCTTTGGCCCGCTCATGGCCTTTTTCATGGATAGCACGAAGTCGGACCTCTATGCCGACAAGATCAACTCTCGTAGGCAGGGTGGATTTGAGCGTTTCCGGAACAAGAATGTTGTTCTTCAACTGCTCCGTTTCTTTTTCGAGGTGGAGCAGTTCGCCACTTAATGTCTGGAGATTGATCTCTTTTTCCAGAACAAGAGATTCGTTGAGGTGGTCTTTAATACCGGTGAATTGAAACAGTAAACGATCAGCATCGGTTACTGCCTGTTGACACTGGTCATATAAAAGGTATTGGCGGATACCGAGAAGAATAACAAGAGTGAGAAAAACCAGTACCGCCGTGGTTACGGCAAAAAACATTCGTTTAAGCGGCCACTGCAACCACCGGTTTTTTTTCATATCCTCTTGCATCGCTGCCACCATAATGCTCCGGAAAAATTGCGGATTCCGGAGGGAGATCTTCTATTGTCCGGAATCCGCTTATGACAGGTTATCTCTCACCCTGCCATTGATACAGGATGGGGAGACGATAGAGGATGAATCGATAAACGATGAAGTAAATGGCAAAGACGGTGACTGTGGCCCAGATCTCTTTCCAGTGAGGAATCTCCTGATACGTCTGCCAGTTAAAGCAGATCATGGAGGTGTTGAGACGGTTCCAGATAATCCCGAGGACACTGATCCAGGCTGCCAGACGAACCATGCCGACCCGTTGATGTTTGACACCGTAGGCGAAGAGCATCATGGGCAGGATTACGGCCAGGGCCATTTCGAGCATAAAGTACTGGCCCCACCCGGTGAGCAGGTAGGCCCATTCGTTGTCATGGGCGATTCCGACCAGTTTGATGACCAGGTAGGTGATCAGGGCATAGGCACAACCTTTGCCAAGACCCAGGGTGCAACGATCGATATTATCGAGAAATTGGCGGTCACAACGCCATGTCAGATAACGTTTACATAGTGCTGCGGAGACCATCACCATGGATAAGCCGGCAAAAATGGCTGAGCAGAAGAAGTGTATCCATTGAAAGTTGGCCGATAGCCAGAGAGGATGGACCTTGGTTGGTGCATAGGTGAAGAGTGCCCCCAATGCCCCCTGGTGCAGAGTTGAGAGAATGATGCCGGCAACTGTAAGGCCGATGGTTATGGATTTGATAAACCGTTTTCCTTTGAGCCAGCCTATCCACTCGAAGAAGGCTGAAGAAACTTCGGCTATCTGCACGGAAAGGTAGGTGGCAACGTGCCAGGCTACGAGAAAGAGTACGGCTGCCGGCCCAAGAGAGACAATCATCGGGTAGTACAGTCGCCATGGCATTCCGAGATCGACCAGAAGATAGACGACTGCAAAGAAATAGCCGAGCAGTCCGTTAAGCAGCGCGAGTCGTTCAATCGGTGTAAAGTCCTTGCGACCGAAGATCTCTACTGTTGTTCCGAGAAGAAATCCTGAAGCAGACAGCGGAACCATACCAAACAGACCGAAGCCGAGGAAAAGCCCCCACGGATAGTCGTTCGAGCCGTGGGTAATCGATCCTAATCCGAAGATATATCGTTGGAGCAGAATCGGAATGCCGATGGCAAAGATGAAGATCAGTACCCAGTTAACCGGATTGCGGATGAACTGTTCTTTGTATTCCTGTTTACTCAGACCCAGCCAGAGTTTCTCTTTTAAAGCCCACTTACTCCCGTTCGGATTGAGGTGGGAAACGATGGGTATGGCGGGCTTGTTTTCAATAAAGGTTTTCATGATTCAGACCCCTCGCTCTTCTTCTGTTGTTCCATCTTTTCTTTTTTCGTTGCCAGCAGGTGAATCCCGGTAAACAGAGCGGGCCATATGGTCAGCACCATGGGCACGATCGACAGGAAGTCTTTGACATAGTTCAGTATGGGTTCTTTAGGGACAGCGGTGTTAAATTCGACCTGTTCAAAGGGGACGGGTGACAGGTACATCCAGGCTGTACCGCCGGCCTCATTTTCCCCGTAGATGTGGTCAACGTATGCGTCCGGATTTTCGCGGATCCGCTGCCGTCCCATTTCCAGAAGATCTGTCCGGCGGCCGAATGTCATGACTTCTTGCGGGCAGGCTTCCACACAGGCAGGCGGCAGACCTTTAACCAGCCGGGTATCATAGCAGAATATGCATTTCATGATCTTGGGATCAAAGGCACTGGAGTAACGGAAGGCCGGGATGTTGAACGGACACGCAATCATGCAGGTCCGGCAGCCGACGCAAACGCTGGCGTCATAAATGACAGCTCCTTCCGGAGTCTTGGTGTAGGCATTGACAAAACAGGAGGTCAGACAGGCCGGCTCAAGACAGTGATTGCATTGAATTTTACGAAAAAGCGGGTGTTTCAGACCGGGAATATCGTGGCGATTGACAACGGTGTACCGGGTCTCATCCGTGCGTCGCTTTTGGCCATGTGAAAGTTCATCAAAGACGGAAAAATCATTGAATGGTTTTTCCGGCGCAGGCAGATTCTGTTCTTTATTACAGGCCGCTTCACAGCTTCGGCAGCCGACACAGCGAGAAAGATCGACAAGCACTCCCATGGAATCAGGGTACCCTTCAAAGTTGGCCGCTGCGGTATTCTTGGCCAAAGGGAAGGCTGCAGCAGCTGATGCAACTAAGCTGCCCTGGAGAAACCTTCGCCGGTTGATCAGTTTTTTCATTTTCGTGCACCTCTGGTGGTAAAATTAAACAAACAGCCGAAATCAGCGGACACGGCTGTCTTTATCCTTCGCGGTTCCAGGTGTTTTGTCTGTCAGACGGAAAAATTCCCTGCCTGCATCGGTCATGGCGTGACAGCCTTCGCAGTGAGAAGGGGCATTCTTCTCGACATGGCAGGGGATGCAGTTGAGGTGATAGGCTCCTTTTAAGCCCGGTTTATCGATATGGTAGATATTGGGATTACCGAGTTCACTGACCTGTTCAGGATAAAACTGCTGCCTGGTGTGGCAGTCCTTGCAGGAAACAGTCTGTGATTCCGGTGAATGCAGGTGGCAGCGGACACAGTTTGGATTCATGTCCTGATGCCCGGTGGTGTGATGGTGACAATCCTTGCATCGCGCGAGTTTCGTGTGACGGACATGACTGAAAATGACCGGTTCGTATAACTCGCTCAAACTGTCGATGGTGACAGTCGTTGGTGCATCGTATTCGTCCATGGCCTGTCCGTGTCCAGGCGATGTCCCGGCCAGCAGCAGAGCCACCGCTACGAGCAGGGTCCGATGGGGTGCCTTCATTGGATATCCTCCGTTTGTTGATAATGATTGTTTACATATGTGTTTAAGCTGGTTGCTGTCAAAGTGTGTTCCAGATTCTTTTCATTTAAGTAACTGCGATAGACGATATCCACTTCCTCGGCATCCATGGTCTCATTGAGAAGGAGCACTTCCGCAAGGGTATGAAGAAAGCGGTTATGTTTTTTGAGTAAAGAGGCGGCCTGTTCATAGCAGTCACCAATTAACCGCCTGATTTCCTGGTCAATATGCTGAGCGGTAAGCTCGCTGTGCTCAGAGCTCAGGGTGCCGCCGCCGAGAAAATCACTGCTCCCCCTGTGGTAGGCGATGGGTCCGAGTTCGCTGCTCATGCCCCATTCACAAATGAGTCTGGTGGCAATATCCGTGGCCTGGGCGATGTCATTGCTTGCGCCTGTTGTAATGCGTCCGAAGACAAGACTTTCAGCAGCTCTGCCGCCCATTAGAATGGAGATGCGATTGAGCAGGTATTCCCGTGAGTATGTGAGACGATCGTCCAAAGGGAGTTGCTGAGTCAGGCCCATTGCCTGCCCTCGCGGAATAATGGTGATTTTATGGAGTGGATCGGTTTCCTCCAGGAGGAGACCCACAATGGCATGTCCTGCTTCATGGTAGGCGGTAAGACGGCGATCCCGTTCACTGAGAACGATACTCTTGCGTTCGAGACCCATAATGATTTTGTCCTTTGCTTCCTCAAAGTCATCCATATCCACTTCTGTCTTGTTATGGCGGGCTGCCATGAGAGCGGCCTCGTTGACCAGGTTCGCTATTTCTGCACCACTGAAACCCGGGGTTGATCGTGCTATGGCAGGCAGATCAATCGCCTGTGCAGAAACTATCTTGCTTGCATGAACTTCGAGTATTTTAAGCCGGCCCTTGACATCAGGGAGGGAGAGGGTGATCTGCCGGTCAAAGCGTCCCGGCCGCAGCAGAGCAGGGTCAAGGATGTCAGGTCTGTTAGTGGCGGCCAACATGATGACCGTATCCTTGGTGCCAAAACCGTCCATTTCGACCAGAAGCG
>JAAYDD010000215.1 GCA_012729435.1 Desulfobulbus sp. | reverse complement strand
AGGTACGATGCCGCATTGATCGCAGTGCACCACCGGTATCGGCGCCCCCCAATACCGCTGTCGGGAGATTCCCCAGTCACGGAGGCGATAGGTCACATGGGGGCGACCGAATCCCCGTTGCCGGGCAGCGGCGATGATGGCAGTCTGGGCGGACTGGGAATCAAGACCGTTGAACTCTCCTGAAGAAACAAGAACTCCCGGTTCTTCCGCCGCCTCAGTCATTGACCGTGGATCGAGCAGCTCTCCCTCCGGTTGTATGACCACCTGAATGGGCAGGTTGTATTTCCGGGCAAATTCAAAATCACGCTGATCATGGGCCGGTACAGCCATTACCGCACCGGTTCCGTATTCCATGAGAACAAAGTTTGCCACATAGATGGGAACCCGATCTCCGGTAAACGGATTGATGGCATGACGTCCGGTAAATACCCCCTGTTTCTCAGGTTCCTGATCAGGGGTTGTCCGCTGTTTTGTCAGTATGGTCTCCTGTACAAAGGCGGTGACCTCCTGTTCCTGTGGTTTACCGCGAACAAGCTCAGCGATAAGAGGGTGTTCCGGTGCCAGCGACATGAAGGTGACACCAAATATAGTGTCTGGTCGGGTGGTAAAAATGCTGAGCGTCTGATCGCTGTCTTCTATGGAGAAATCGCAGAGAAGACCGACACTTTTGCCGATCCAGTTCCTCTGCATGGTGATGACTTTCTCCGGCCATCCGGTGAGTCTGTCCAGATCATTGAGGAGCTCTTCCGCATAATCCGTAATTTTAAAGAACCAGCCGTGCATGAGCTTAGGCACAACCGGCTGGTCACAGCGCCAACAGGTTCCATCAATGACCTGTTCACGGGCCAGAACCGTCTGGCAGTCGTCACACCAGTTGACACTGGTCTCTTTGCGGTAGATGAGACCATGTTCGAGCATCCTGAGAAAAAGATCCTGTTCCCAGCGGTAATATTCAGGCTGACAGGTGGCCAGTTCACGATCCCAATCATAACTCAAACCCATAGCCTTGAGTTGATTGCGCATATACTCGATGTTGTCTTTGGTCCAGGCGGCCGGATGTACGCCGACTTTCATGGCGGCGTTTTCTGCAGGCAGTCCGAAGGCGTCCCAGCCCATGGGGTGGAGCACGTTGAATCCGCGCATGCGCTTGTAACGGGCGATGACATCACCGATTGAGTAGTTTCGGACATGCCCCATGTGAATCCGGCCTGAAGGGTAGGGGAACATCTCAAGAACATAGTATTTCGGAAGGTCTGGGCGCTGGTCAACCTTATAGGGCTTTTCGGTTTCCCATCGCTGCTGCCAGCGGCTCTCGATGGCCTTGAAGTCGTATTTATCGCTGAATTGATTAGTAGATGACATGGTGCTTGCGTGTTTTAGTTGAAATCAGCATCCGTTAAAGTCTGTTCCGGCAGATAATGCGTTCCGGGGACACGGTTCGAATAATTTTCAAATGAGGTGTATTCACCGACAAATGTGAGTTTGACAACTCCGGTAGGTCCGTTACGCTGTTTACCGACTATGATCTCCGCTATTCCACGGTTGGGGTTGTCGTCAGCTCGATTGTACACCTCATCGCGGTAAATAAACATGATGACATCAGCATCCTGTTCAATGGCACCTGACTCCCGCAGATCAGCCAGTTGCGGTCGTTTATCGGTACGGTTTTCCAGGCTCCGGTTCAGCTGTGACAGAGCCAGTACCGGCACGTCGAGTTCCTTGGCCATGGCCTTCAGCGATCGGGAAATATCGGCAATCTCCTGCGCGCGATTTTCAACATTGCTTTTCCCTTGCATCAGCTGGAGATAGTCGACAACAACAAGGCCCAGGTCATGTTCAGCTTTGAGGCGGCGGGCTTTTGCCCGCATTTCAAGAACAGTGAGACCTGCGGTGTCGTCGATAAAAATCGGTGCATCCGACAGTATACCGGTGGCTCTGGTCAGCCTTGGCCAGTCACTGTCATGGAGCTTGCCGGTCCGTACCCGCTGGGAGTCGATATGTCCTATGGAGCAGAGCATACGAAGGACCAATGATTCGTTTGACATCTCCAGACTGAAAACAGCCACCGCCACCTTGTTGATCACAGCAGCATGCTGGACAATGTTCATGGCTAAAGCAGTTTTTCCCATGGAGGGGCGGGCGGCAAGGATTATGAGCTCTGCAGACTGCAGTCCGGCGGTCATGCGGTCGAGTTCATCATAACCTGTTGCCACACCGGTGATGTGTTCCTGCTGATTGTACAATCTCGTGATCCGTTCAAAGGCCTGCGGTACCACTTTTGACATGGATTGGAATCCCTCCCCCCTGTTGGAGTGAGCGATTTCAAAGATTGTTTTTTCCGCCTCATCAACGAGAGTTTCGATGTCATCCTGCGCATCATAACATCGGGCTGCAACTTCAGAGGTGGTCTGGATCAGTCTTCGCAGGATCGATTTTTTGCGGATAATGTGAGCATGGTGAATTAATGACCCGCTTAGCGGAACAATATCGGTTAACGATGCGAGGTATGAGGCTCCGCCTATCTCATCGAGCTTTCGCTGATCACTGAGCAACCCGGTGACTGTGATCAGATCGTGGGGTTCACGTTTTTCGAAAAGCGTCAGCATTGCCGCAAAAATGGTTTTGTGCGCGTCGCGGTAAAAATCATTCGGAGTTAACAGTTCAACAACTTTCAACAGCGCTTTATCCTGGAGAAGAGCAGCTCCAAGTACAGCCTGTTCTGCCTCTATATTCTGTGGCGGGATCATCTTACCGGCGTATGTCATGGTCATGGTGGCAAGAGCAGAACGTTGCTTTAGAGAATAAGGAAGTTCAACTGAACCGTTGCCGATTTTTCGGCACTATACATTTCCTGCCAGGGAATGGCACGATGAAAATGAAAATGCCTTTTCCACAACAGAAAAGGCATTTATAGAAAGATGATTATTAAAAGATCCGGTTAATCAATCTTTTGCAAACCGAGTTCCATCATGCGTGCAGGATAACGCCTGAGCACGGCTGTTTATTGAACATCATCTGTATTTTCAGGGACCACCTGTACCAGTACAGTGGCAAAGGTCTGATATCCTGTTTTGACGACGATCTTAAACTCACCGATGGTTTTTATCGGTTCAGAGAGAACAATGGCTCTTCTGTCAACAGTGATGCCGGCCTCTTGCAGGGCGGTGGCGATATCGTTGTTCGTCACAGAACCGAATAAACGATCTTCATCACCAACCCGCTTGTTCAGAACAACAACCTTACCTTCAAGCTGAGCAGCAAGTCCTTCGGCTTTTTTCTGCTGTTCAGCCAACCGTGCGGCAATAGCCTGCTTTTCTTTTTCCAGTTGTGCAAGCGACGCCTTGGTAACCAGAACTGCTTTCTTCTTGGGAATAAGAAAGTTACGGGCATAGCCGGGCTTAACATTGACAACATCACCTTCCTGGCCGAGTGTTTCGATTGTTTCTTTTAAAATTATCTCCATTGTAATCCCCTATCGGTAACTTTTATCTGAAAAAGCATGTATTTGATGAACATGGTGTCCACCGGCACATCTGTGAGTCATGTGCCGTCTTTTGGTATTTTCCGCAGATTGAACCACACGTCAAGAAGTCCCAGTGAGGTTAACAGCAAGAGGCCGTAGGTATTGAGCAGACAGACGAGATAGAGGACTGTTTTTATAAACGGTGGAACTCTCCATCGCGTCAGCAGCGTCATGAGCACGGCCAGCCCTTGAAAAAAATAAAGAAGGCCTGCGATCATTGCCATCCAGAAGCCGATCTGTTGCAGGGTGCCTTGGGTTAAAAGCATGGCTGCTATGGCTCCTGCCGGCAGCCATACCAGGTGCTCAGGCAGTTTCCAGGTTGAATAGATACCCCAGGGCGGGGTACCTGTTATTCGTGTCATCAGACTGTTGATGATGACCATGTTGAGCCAGACAGTGGTCAACAGCAATGAAAGCAGCAACCCGGGAAGCATCTTGGGTACGGTTTCCTGCATCGCAGTAACCGCCTGTGCAATCCCCAGCACCATTTCCGGTGCTAAACCGGCCTCTTGTGAGCTGGAAACCTCTTTGGTCTGCTCTAAAGCGCTGTTCATTGTGTCAAGGATCTGCTGATAGAGATCAATGCCGGTCACTGCATTGAACACGCTCCAGAAGAGCAGCCATATGATCAGCATGATACCGGTACCTTCCAGCCCGCTACGGGCCGCGGTTTTTCCGGCCTGGGTACTGTGGAACAGCACAAAACCAAGGGGAACTGCGTTTATTGAAAATAAAAAAGCACTGGCCTGTTGGCGTGCCAGGGCAACCAGACCGACAAGTATTAAACTGACAATGACGACGTTTTTACCTGCGGGAACACCATTGAATGAAAGAGCGCAGAAGACAGGGACAGCGAGCATCCCTGCTGTCCAGCCAAAATAGGAGGGAAGGACAACCGGCAGGAAAAAAATAATGCTGAAGAGCAGAATTTGGTTGAGCGGAAGGATTCCTTTCTTCCACTTGATACCGGACCCTGTCATACCTGGGCTGCTTAAAACTGGGTGTTACCCATATACGGCAGGAGAGCCAGCTGTCTGGCCCGCTTAACCGCTTCAGTCAGCTGACGCTGGTGTTTGGCACAGGTTCCATAGATCCGCCGAGGGATGATCTTTCCCCGCTCAGTGACAAAATTCTTTAATGTTTTTGGATCTTTGTAATCGATAACGATTTCTTTGTCCGTACAGAAACGGCAGACACGACGCCGGGAAAAGACTCTCTTTTGTTGTGACATTCTCTTTTTACTCCTTTAAAAGTTGGGTGAATACCAAAAGCTTTTTAGTCGTTGATCTCTTCGTCTTCCAGCGACTCATCATCAAACTCTTCACCTGCCTCATCGAGATCTGACTCTTCAGACTGAACTTTTGAACGGGCCGCAACTTTTTCTTCCAGACGCTGTTTTTCAACTTCGATGTCTTCAGCGTTAATGGCGTCATTCAACTTAACGGTCAGGTAACGCATCACCCGGTCATCAATTCTGAAAATACGTTCGATTTCATCGACCGTTTTCGCGGCTGCCGCATAGTTTATGTAGACGTAGTAACCTTGAACTTCCTTGCCGATTTCGTAGGCGAGCCGCCTGACTCCCCAGCGATCAAGGCCGATCATGGTCCCGCCGTCATTTTGAATGATGGCATTGGTGCGGTCGATAATTTCTGTGAATTGCTCCTCGCCCAGGTTAGGGCGGAGGATGTAGGTGGTTTCGTAATGCCGCATGATTCCTCCTCATGGTCTTAGTGGCCCTCGCTTCAATCCGGACGATGAGAGCGAGAAGGTAAAATGATGAAACAGAATTATTAGCAAAATAAGAGAGAAAATGTCAAGAGAAAGCTGAGATATGGAGCATTCAGGTGGAAGATTGTTTCTCCTGCTCTTTGATCCGTTGCCATTGACGGCGTAATTCCTGTTCATCGGTTATCTCGACATCGCCGAAAACATGCGGGTGGCGCCGAATCATCTTTTTATTGACGGCAGACAGCACATCACTGATGGTGAACTTTCTCTCTTCTGAGAAGATCTTTGTCAACAGTGTCAGAATAAAGAGGAGATCTCCTGTTTCTTCACAGATCTCTTCAGCGTTTCCGTTGTCAATGGCTTCAATCAGTTCCTGACATTCCTCGAGGAGATATTTTTTCAGGGAGTGGGATGTCTGTTTTTTATCCCATGGGCAGCCGTTGTCGCTGCGCAACGTTGTGACGATCGAGACGAGTTGAGCAAACTCGGAACAGGTTTCATTGTCTTTAGGAAATGAGTCGGTCATGTAGTTGCCTGTGACGAAAAGGAGGGATGCTGATAAGACGTTTTGTTATCAATGCTTTTAAGCCTGAAAAAACTAAGTTTACTGAAATGAATGGATTTTGTACTTCACAGTGATACGTGGATGGTTACGGTAAATCAACCGGGTTTTAAAAAAAATGATAATTTTCAGGGTGAGGGGCAAACCGCAGATCTGCAGAAGTTTTATTTTGAGAGATTTTGTGCGTCGTGTTTAGCGACAGGTTCGGTTATACTCTGTTGCTTTCTCTCATTGTTTACTGCTGTGGTGCCCTCCCTGAACAGCCGGTATGGGTGAGCTTGTCTGTTGTTGTCGATTGTCATGTTCTGCCCTCTAATCGAGAAATGAATGTATATGCACTGGATGTACCTGGTTTCTGCAATTATATTTGAAGTCGCCGGCACGATCTGCATGAAGCTGTCGGACGGGTTTACCCGGTGGATTCCCACAGTTTTCATGGTTTTCCTGTATGTGCTGTGCTTTGGTTTTCTGACGCTGAGTCTTAAAAAGATTGATGTGGGCGTTGCCTATGCAATATGGAGCGGTATAGGTACGGCACTGATTGCAACTATCGGAATCGTATGGTTCCGGGAACCGCTTACCATACTCAAGGTATGCGGTCTTTTTGCCATTATCGGCGGTGTTGTGGCGTTGAATCTGTCTGCATCCACCCCTTAAGAGAGGCACCGGCCTCTTAAGGTCTGTTAACGGCAGAGCTGTTGTCTGCACTCTTTATGCGTACATTGTTTTTCGGGCAAAAAACCGTTTCTTCTTCTTTTTTTATTCTTCGTGCAATACTCTTTATCCTATTCTGATCAGCCCTTTGAACTCGTTTCCGACTTTGTCCCATCCGGTGACCAGCCGGCTGCCATTGCACATCTGGCCAGGAATATTGATGATGGTGTAAAAGAGCAGATCCTGCTCGGAGTGACAGGATCGGGGAAAACGTTTACCATGGCCCAGGTTGTGGCCAAGGTGCAGCGGCCAACGCTTGTCATGGCGCCGAACAAGACACTGGCGGCCCAGCTGTTTGCCGAGTTCCGTGAGTTGTTTCCTCACAACGCTGTGGAATATTTTGTTTCCTACTACGATTACTACCAGCCCGAAGCATATATTCCGTCCTCCGATACATACATAGAAAAAGACTCGTCCATCAACGATGCCATTGACAAGCTGCGGCACTCGGCAACCCGGTCGCTGCTCACCCGCCGGGATGTGCTGATAGTGGCGTCTGTTTCCTGCATCTACGGACTGGGTTCTCCGGAAGAGTACCGGAACATGCACCTGTTTCTCCGCACCGGGGAGGAGCAGCCCATGGAAGATGTTCTTCGCCGGCTCGTGTTCATGCTGTATGAACGTAACGACTACTCTTTTCATCGCGGCACCTTCCGGGTCCGGGGCGATGTGCTTGATATCTTTCCTGCCCACGAGGAGGAACGGGCGGTCCGGGTCGAGTTTTTTGGCGATACCGTTGACAGCATTGCCATCATCGATCCTCTTCGTGGCGTGGTCTTGGCCGATGTGGCTGAGATGACGATTTTTCCGGGCAGCCATTTTGTCACGAGCCAGGATAACCTTCAGTCAGCCATGCGCTCAATCCAGGACGAGTTGCAGCTCCGTCTGTCCGAACTGCAGTCAGAAAACCGGCTGCTTGAGGCCCAGCGGCTGGAACAGCGGACTCTCTTTGATCTGGAGATGATCGCGGAGTTGGGCTACTGTAACGGGATTGAAAACTACAGCCGACATCTGACCGGCAAACCTCCGGGAGTACCGCCACCAAACCTGCTGGATTATTTCCCCGACGATTATCTGCTTTTTATTGATGAATCACATATTGCCGTACCGCAGATCGGCGGCATGTTCAACGGTGACCGCTCACGCAAACAGACTCTGGTCAACTACGGTTTCCGGCTTCCGTCTGCACTGGACAACCGTCCTCTCCGTTTTGATGAGTTTGAAGAGCGTATCCATCAGGTGATCTACGTTTCAGCAACACCCGGTCCCTATGAGCTCCGGAATGCCGGTGAATATATTGTTGAACAGCTTATCCGGCCGACAGGCCTGCTTGACCCCCGTATCGAGGTGCGACCGGCCGCCAACCAGGTCGACGATCTTCTTGAGGAGATAAGGAAAAGGGCTGAACGCAATGAGGCGGTTCTCGTTACGACTCTCACGAAACGTATGGCTGAAGATCTGACCCAGTACTATGAAGAGCTGGGTGTGAGAGTGCGCTATCTTCATTCTGATATAAAGACACTGGAACGGGTTGAACTGATTCGTGACCTGCGGCAGCGATGCTATGACGTTTTGATCGGTATAAACTTATTGCGTGAAGGTCTTGATATACCGGAGGTATCGCTGGTAGCTGTGCTTGATGCGGATAAGGAGGGTTTTCTTCGTTCCGAACGCTCTCTGGTACAGACCTGCGGACGTGCAGCACGTAATGCCGAAGGCATGGTCATACTCTATGCTGACAAGGTGACGGCCTCTATGAAGTATACAATTGATGAAACAAATCGGCGCCGGACTATTCAGGAGGCCTATAACCACGATCATGGTATAACACCGCGGACTGTGATCTCTGAGATTAAGGATGCCATGACTCAACACTTAAAAGCATCCGGCTGGGTGGACGATGAAGCTGAGGATCATCATCGGATACCCATGACTGCAGAGTCGACCGTCCTTTACCATGATGTGTCCGAGATACGGCATGAGATTGCCGAATTGGAAAAAAAGATGCATGCCGCAGCCCGTGAACTGGCCTTTGAGGAGGCCGCCGGATACCGGGATCGCATCAAGGAGTTAAAGATGATGGAGCTGACTGTTGGCTGATTTCTGGCATCGTTGTGCGGTGACGGTTGTGCCGCGCCTTGTGTACGGTCTCAGTCGTCTTTGGTTTGCCACCTGCACGGTCAAGGTAGAGGGAAACGTGTCCTGGCGAGAATTTCTTGAGGCCGGAAACACTGCGATTGCCGTTTTCTGGCACTATTCTTTTTTCTTTTTGTTCTATTACTTTCGCGGGTGCCGGGCCGCGGTCATGGTCAGTGCCAGCAGAGACGGCGAGTACATTGCCCGATTCGCAAGCTTAATGGGACAGGTGCCGGTGCGCGGTTCTTCCAATCGTGCGGGAGTGAAGGCCTTGCGAGACATGCTTGACCAGTTGCGCCGCGGCAACAACTGTGCGGTTGTTGCCGACGGTTCCCAGGGGCCGGCACGCAAGGCACAGGCAGGATGCATTCTTATGGCGAGTCGAAGTGGTACACCCATTTTGCCCTTTGCCTGGGCTGCCGACCGGACGCTGATATTTAAAAGCTGGGATCGTACAGCGGTGCCGCTGCCCTTTGCCACCGTGTTTCTTCGGGTTGGCGAGCCGCTGAGCGTTCCACCTGACATCAGCAAGGCGCAGGTCGAAATGTATCGCCGGAAACTCGAAGATCAGCTCAACTGCCTTTATGATGCGGTTTGGCACGATGCGGGTCGTGGGCCGCATGATGGGATGAGTTGAAGGAATCGCCGGAAGTCGGTGCAATAGAATATTTTTTGCGCTTCTGTCGTAAAACGTAGGGGAAAGAGAAGGGGCTGTGTGGAACAGGTAAAAAGCGTGGTTCTCGCCGGACTCAGCGGAGGATCAGGAAAATCGGTCGTGTCGGTGGCACTGATAGCTGCCCTTAAGAACCGTGGCGTGACTGTGGCGCCTTTTAAAAAAGGACCGGATTATATCGATGCCGGCTGGATGAGCAAAGCAGCCGGCTGGCCCTGCTATAATCTTGATCCATATCTGATGTCAGAGAAAACCATCCTCACGACCTTTCAACGCCGTATCTATGGCAGCGATTGTGCGGTGATTGAGGGAAATCGTGGGCTTTTTGACGGAGTGAATGCCAAAGGCGAGTTCTCCACCGCTGAACTGGCCAGAATGCTTGGTGTACCGGTTTTGCTGGTGGTCAACTGCGCGAAAACCACGAGGACGATGGCGGCGCTTGTGCTCGGATGTCAGGTTTTTGATCCGCAGCTCAAACTGGCAGGTGTTATCCTCAATCATATTGCCACCAGCCGGCATGAGTCCATTGTCCGTCAGTCCATCGAGCGTTACACTGATATACCTGTTCTCGGAGTCATGCCCAGGCTTCATCGGGATATCTTTCCCATGCGCCATTTGGGGGTGACTCCATATCAGGAATATGATGCTGCCGCCGAGGCGGTCGCCGGTCTGGGTGTTCTTGCGGAAACCCATTTTGATCTGGATGTTATCAGTGATCGAATGCAGGGAATTCTTCCGCTTCGATCCCTTCCTTCT